>VBOM01000434.1 GCA_005877535.1 Nitrospirota bacterium
GGGCAAGCTGTGTCCCTCATCGTGATGCGGCGGCGTGCACCATTGGGGCGGCGCGCTGATCCCGGCATGCCTTATACTGTCTCGCTCGTGACATGACGGCAGGACGGCGGAAGTTTGCTGGAGAACGAGCCTTGCTGATCCGAGTGCTATTTAGCGGGATGACGTGCTCGTTTCAGAACTCTTGGTCTTCACGTTGAACTGCGCAATCTTCTCGCGCAGGATTTGGACTAACTGCTCGTACGATGATGAGCGGAGAATCGCTGTAAACTGCCCCCGATAATTCTGGACCAGACTGATGCCATCAATCAGCACATCGTACACTTTCCAGTCGTCACCCTGCTTCAGGAGCCTGTAGTCCATCGGGATCTCCGTTTTCTTCCCGACCAGTAGGCTCTTGACCTCCGCATGGTTCCCCTCAAGCCGTTCCTTGAGGAATCTCACCTCTTCGCCAGAGTAGGCGTGCATCTGTTCCACATAGGTTGCCGTCAACAACTCGGTGAACAGGCCGACAAACTCTTGTCGCTCCCTCTCTGCTAACTTATCCCACCGGCTCCCCAGTGATCGCTTGGCCATTTCTCCATAGTCAAAGCGTACATCAGCGATCTTCTTCAGCCGAGTGACACGCTCGTCCGCACGCTCTGGTTTCTTGAGCTCTTGATCCTGCAAGACTTCGAGGCCTTGACTGACTGTGGTCCTCATCGCTTCTGTTGGGGCACCTGTAGCCGGCAATGGTTGTGATTCAGGAATACATGAAGTTCCCAAGAGGATCGAGGTTACGCACATGAGCCAAAGAGAGAGGGAGCCGAGAGTCTTGAGTCCTCTCAGCTTGCGCAAGGGGAATCCAATGTCCCTTGAGCCTATCCGATGCGTACGACTCATGCGTGTCCTTCCCACGTCATTGTTGGAAAGCCTGTTGCTAGTTGTTAACTATCCAGTTCGCAGAGAATCGGCCCTGTGCGAGGTACCGCTTCTAATAGGCATCTGGGTAGCACCCACCAGCTGCTGCGTGGAGCACCACCGACACTTCTTACCATGATCATTCTACTCTGCCAAGAGTCACGGTTGTTTCACTCATCCTGCCTGACCAACTCTTCCTGCTCAATTCTCACGTCGGGCACAATGAACCTTCAAAAAGCATGTCTTCCTCTTTCCTCTTTGCTGAGAAGCACTCTGGACAGTGCTCAAAAACTTTTCTCAAGCTGAAATCGACTTCTCTGCCTTCGACCATGAGAGAGGTTTTTGAACAATGCGCGCGGAACGACTAGGCAGGCGAAAAAACCGTCACGTGAGTCTACCGGAAAGCCAGCCGCCGTCCAGGCCTTGTAGAAGGTTGGGCAAAGCAGTGAGAGGGAGTCGGGGCTCCGGGCAGGCCATACAGTCAGGTACAGCCCGCCCGCTTGCCCTTAGGCTGGGTTTGGGGAA
>VBOM01000444.1 GCA_005877535.1 Nitrospirota bacterium
CTCGGCCATCAAGAAAGGCACGACGACCATGGCAGAAGTCGTCTCATTGATCGGTGCCCCGGATCGGATTGTCAGAGGCAACGATCGAGACATCTTTCACTACTATTACTATGACGGGAAATCTCCCGCGATGTTGCTCCTGTTGCTGAATTTCATCCGCATGGATATCAAGAGCGATAATCTCTATGTGTTTTTCAACAGGAACGGGATAGCCGAAGAAGTGGTCTACGGCAAACGCACAAATCGCACACAATTCCGACTGTGGCCCTTTGGTGACTAACCTGGCGGCACGCTCCCCCTCGATCAGGTTGGCCGTTGGCACGCTCTGCATCCTCGTTCTCTGTGCTGGATGTAGCGTCCGCCGAGTGGTCTTCAACGACGTCGTGACCACGGAACAGATCAATTTTATCCGTATCGGACAGACAACGATACTCGAACTGGCCGATCACATCGGAGCCCCCGATGAGGTTACCGAATCTGAATACGGGGCCGTGGCGCTCTATAATTGGAGCGATACGAAGTCTGCGGCCCTGGACTTCGGCGCTCTCGCCCGCCTGGTCTTGCCCTATTCCCCGACGCTGACCTTGAACAAGACCGGGATCACACCCGAGCAATTCCAGGTCGTGTTTGATCCCCAGTGGACCGTGCGCGCTTACGGATTTTCCCGGCGAACTACGGATAAGCCTGTCGTGTGGTTCTGGCCATTCTAGGGCACCGTTCCCATCCAGAATTGCCGGACATCTCCAAGCCCGCTATAATCGGCCTCATGATTTTTCCATCTGATCCAGATTCCATCAATCCCGCAGCGGAATCCTCCTCCTACATTCCTGCCGATCGCGACACGGAGTTTCTCCAACGGAAAGAACTCCGCTCTCTCCGCATCGGCCTCGAACTTCTCAAGCCCGAGTTGATCCAACGTGAGGAGGGGGTCCAGTCGACCATCGTCGTGTTTGGCAGTGCGAGACTACAAGAATCGGCCGCCGCGAAACATGCGCTCCACGTGGCCGAAGAGGAAGCCTCACGAACCCCACACGATCCAACGCAACAGCACAAGGTGACGATCGCGCGACGACAGCTCGCTCTCTCGAAGTACTATGACGTGGCCCGTGAGTTCAGCCGCCTGGTTTCCTCGACCTGCCAGATCGACGGCCGCTGCGATTACGTGATTGTCACCGGCGGAGGGCCCGGCATCATGGAGGCGGCAAACCGTGGAGCCGCAGACGTTGGAGCGAAATCGATCGGTCTGAATATCACCCTACCGCATGAACAGTACCCGAACCCCTACATCACACCGAAACTCAGTTTTCAATTTCGCTATTTCGCCATCAGGAAAATGCACTTCTTAATCCGAGCCAAAGCGCTGGTCGCCTTTCCCGGAGGATTCGGCACTCTCGACGAGCTTTTCGAGACGCTGACGCTTCTCCAAACAGGCAAGACCGAAAACGTGATGGTCGTGTTGGTCGGACGTGACTTTTGGGAGCGTCTGATCAACTGGCAGTTGCTTGTCGAGAACGGGCTGATCAGACAGGAAGATCTGCGGCTCTTTCATTATGCTGAGACGGCTCAGGAAGCCTGGGACCTGATCAGCCGCCACAATGGAGTGCCTTCATCATAAAGTTCTCGTTCCATGGAGCCGCACGTTCGGTGACAGGCAGCTGCCACATGCTTGAGATACCAGGCTTCCGGCTGTTGCTCGATTGTGGACTATTTCAGGGAAGTCGAGACGAGGCCCATCGGCAAAACCGAGATGTGGGCTTCGACCCCAAGTCGCTCAGTGCGGTCTTGCTGTCCCATGCCCATGTCGACCATTCCGGCGCCTTACCGGTACTCCAGAAGCACGGGTTCTCAGGAAAAACATATCTCACCAGAGCCACGGCAGATTTGACAGAACTTATGCTCGAAGACTCGGCTCGGGTACAGGTAGGTGACTTCGGCTACGTCAACAAGAAGGAGCAGCGGAATGGAAGGGCCTGTGTCCGACCACTCTATGATACCGATGACGTCCGTAAGTTAGTCCGAAGATTCGAGGGGACGCGGTACGGAGACATGCTCAAGATTACCCCACGCGTCACGGCATCCTTTCACGACGCCAGCCATATCTTGGGATCTGCGGCCATTCGGGTGAAATACACGGTCCGGGGCAATAGGACCACCGTGCTCTTCAGCAGTGATCTTGGCCTCTCCAATATGACCATTCTTCGCGATCCTGAGCCTCCGCACCCATGCGACGTATTGATTCTTGAGTCGACCTACGACGATCGGCTGCACGAAGCCGACGGGGAGATCATGAAACAGAAGACGCTGGACCTTCTCACCCATGCCAAAACCCACAAGAGCAAGATTATCGTCCCGGCATTTGCGGTTGGACGAACCCAGGAATTGGTCATGTGGATCAAAGAGCTCGTCGGCGAGGGGTCTTCGCCGGAAGACAGGAAGCGCCTCAACAGCATGAAGGGGCCCTGCGTCATCATCTCCGCCTCTGGTATGTGCGAAGGCGGTCGCGTCGTGCATCATCTCAAGCACGCGATTCAAGACGAAGCGAATGTGATCGTTTTCGTGGGCTTTCAAGCCGAACATACCCTCGGACGCAAACTTGTCGAAGGGTGGGATGTCGTGCCGATTTTCGGCGTGCCAACCCCGCGCCGAGCGCAGATCGTCAAGTTGAACGGGCTCTCTGCCCATGCGGATCGTCAAGATCTCTTGGCCTACGTGCGCGCAATCAGGCCGGGCCCGAGTAAGATTTTTCTCGTCCATGGTGAAGAAAAGCAGGCCCTTTCCCTGGCCGCTGCCATTCAAGCGGAACAATCAAAAATTGAGTTCACAGTCCCCCATGTCGGATCGAGCCATGAGGTCTAACGGCAGTACTCCCCTGACAATCCCGCTACTGATC
>VBOM01000454.1 GCA_005877535.1 Nitrospirota bacterium
GCCCGCCATCGCAACAGAACCCCGTGAGTTTATCCTCTCCAACGGGATGAAAGTTCTGTTAGTCGAAGTTCCCAAAGCTCCGGTTGCCACCGTCCAAGTCTGGTACAAAGTCGGCTCACGCAACGAAGTCATGGGCCGTGCGGGCTTATCTCACATGCTTGAGCATATGATGTTCAAGGGTACCGCGAAATATCCCAAAGGCACGTTCTCCCGTCTCATTCGCAAGAACGGCGGGATGGACAACGCCTTCACAAGCCAGGACTTCACCGCCTACTTCGAGAATCTCGCAGCCGATCGCGTCGAGCTGGCCTTGGAACTCGAGGCCGATCGCATGCAGGGGCTCGTGCTCGACATGAGTGAGTTGACGACGGAGCGAGAGGTCGTGAAGGAAGAACGACGCCTTCGCGCGGAGGACGACCCACAAGGTGCGCTCGTCGAGGCGCTCTTCGCCCAAGCCTATCTCAGCCATCCATACCATTGGCCTGTGATCGGCTGGTTCAGCGACCTGGATGCGATGACCCTGGACGACTTGCAACGACATTACGACACGTATTACTCACCCAACAATGCGACCCTCGTCGTGGTGGGCGACATCAAAGCCGATAACCTGCTCGCCACGATCAAACAGCTCTTCGAACCGATTCCGCGAGGACCGGAACCCAAGCTGATCACCGCCATGGAGTCCGAACAAAAAGGTGAACGCCGCTTCCTCCTCAAGCGAGATGCACAAGTCCCTTTTGTCATGATGGGCTATCGCGTGCCGAATTTTACAAGCGATGATTCGTACGCTCTGGACATCCTGGACTCGATTCTGTCACATGGGAAAAGTTCGCGCCTGTACCAGAACCTCGTGTATGAACAAAAATCGTCGCTTGCCGTCGGCGCAGAGTATAGCTTGCTGCAGACCGATCCTGGCCTTTTCTATTTCTATGCCCTCGTGAGCCCAGGCCAGAGACCGGAGTTCGTTGAAGAAGCCCTTAATCGAGAGATCAAACGCCTCCAGGTCGATCCGCCGACAGAGCAAGAACTCCAACGGGCGAAGAATCAGGTCGAAGCCACCCATGTCTTCGAACAGGACTCCAACTTCCGGCATGCCATGTTGCTCGGACAGGCTGAGTCCGTCGGTGCTGGGTGGCAGAAAATCGACCAGTTTGTCGAACGGATCCGGGCAGTGACGACCAAAGATATTCAGCGTGTCGCCCGCCAATACTTGACGGAAGACAATCGAACCGTCGGCACATTGATTCCCGTGCCTCCCAAACAACCAGAGGCGCCCTCCATGACGGAAGACAATCGAACCGTCGGCACATTGATTCCCGTGCCTCCCAAACAACCAGAGGCGCCCTCCATCCCCGCGCAACAGGGAAGGCCCTAAACATGCCAACGACGAGACGGCTGCCTATTGCGCCTCGACGACAAGCGCTCCTGACCCTCGTGATGGGATTCTGCGCCTTTCTCTTAGCAAGCAGTCACAGTATAGCGGCAGAGATCGCGCCGACCAAATTTGTGACCGCAAACGGCATCACGGTGCTTGTCCTTGAGCAACATTTCATCCCTATCGTTGAGATCCACACGCTGATCAAGGCCGGTTCTGCGCAAGATCCTCCCGACAAAGCAGGGCTCGCGAACCTTGTCGCCAGTCTCCTGGACGAAGGGACGACCACGCGTACGTCAAAACAGCAGGCGGAGCAAATCGATTTCGTTGGCGGTGCCCTGGAAGCCAAAGCCTCAGAGGATTTCACCACTGCCTCCGCTCGCGTACTCAAGAAAGACATCGACCTCGGCTTTGCCCTGCTCGCGGACATGCTGCAACACCCCGCGTTTTATAAACAGGAATTCGAACGGATTCGCACCCAACTCCTGGGCGAGATGGCAAGCGACAACGACGACCCGGGCCATATCGCCATGAAGGCATTCAATCAGCTCGTCTTCCACGGACACCCCTACCGTTGGCCCGTCAACGGAACGGAGGAGACGCTCAACAAAATCACCCTGGCCGATGTGCAGGCCTTCTATGGGCGGGAATATTCCCCTTCCCAAGTCATCCTGACCATCGTCGGTGACGTCACGCTTGAACAGGCCACCGCACTGGTACAGACCCATTTTGAAACCTGGAAAAAAGGGACGGCGACAGTACGGAATACGAAAAAGCCCTCGCCAGTCGAACGGAGAACGGTCCAACTCATCGAGAAGGATCTCACCCAATCCACTATTGTGCTTGGTCATGTAGGCCTTCCGCGCGCGCACCCGGATTTCTATTCAGTCACGGTGATGAATTATATTCTGGGAGCCGGTGGATTTTCGTCCCGCTTGATGGATTCGATTCGCGACAAACAGGGGTTGGCCTATGGGATCATGAGCCACTTCGACGCCCGGTTGATGCCCGGTTCATTCTGGGTCAACCTTCAAACCAAGACGGAAACGACAAATCAAGCCATCACCGGCGTCCTGTCTGAAATCAAGTCCATTCGTGACGCACCGGTATCCGACCAAGAGTTGGCCGAGGCCAAATCATTCTTGATGGGCAGCTTTCCATTACGATTTGACTCCACCGCGAAGCTCGCGCAGGTGCTCGCCCAAGTGGA
This sequence comes from Nitrospirota bacterium, assembly GCA_005877535.1. Lineage (GTDB taxonomy): Bacteria > Nitrospirota > Nitrospiria > Nitrospirales > Nitrospiraceae > Palsa-1315. Next base: position 2,586 of record VBOM01000454.1, read on the forward strand.
GTTCTACGGCCTGGGGTTCGAATATTTTACGCAATACCCAAAATGGATTGACCGGGTCACGAAGGAAGACGTGCAGCGTGTCGCCAAACAGTACCTAGACCCCAAGCGGTACGCCTTAGTGGTGGTTGGCAACCTTGCCAAAGCGAAGGTCAAACACTAGCAGGATGCTGAAAAAGTTCGCCAGCGTCGTGCTCGCATCGCTCAGACGCTCAACGTACCGAAGCGTACGCCTCGCCTCTTCGCTCGCTGCGGCCTTGCTGAGCGGCCTTTTTGAGCATCCTGTGTGGTATTCTTCTGTTGTTCAAGATGTGCAGATCAGTGACGTGTTCGCGTGCTTACAGAGGTTTTCCGCAGCTTGTTAGGCGCAACGTTACAGGCAGGAATCTATGATGACCGAATCCCTCCACGAAAGACTCAATACACTCCGCCAGGTGATCTCGGACATGCAGTCCGTCCTGGTTGCCTTCTCCGGCGGGATTGATAGCACCGTCGTTCTGAAAATCGCCCATGAACAACTCGGTGAACACGCGCTGGCCGTCACCGCTGTCTCACCGACGTTTCCCACGATTGAACTCGACAGTGCGAAGCGGGTGGCATCGGAGATCGGCGCGCGACATGAACTGGTCCACACCGATCAACTGGATATTCCAGCCTTTGTGCAGAACGATGAAGCCCGTTGCTTCCATTGCAAGACCGATCTTTATCAATTGCTGGACGGACTGCGCGGACCACGCGCAAGCCGGTGGATTGTGGACGGGACGAATCTCGACGATCTCGGGGACGATCGACCAGGAATCAGAGCCGCACGCGAGTGGAGAGTTCGAAGCCCTCTGGTTGAAGCCTCCCTTTCGAAATCCGATGTGCGGACACTCGCCCAGGCCTTGGGACTTTCAAATTGGGATAAGCCGGCAGCCGCCTGTCTCTCTTCCAGAATTCCTCGCGGCATTCCGATCACGATCGA
>VBOM01000455.1 GCA_005877535.1 Nitrospirota bacterium
AAAACGCTTTTGCGCGCACCCAAGCATCCTTCGCCGCCTCTGGACGATACACGCTCGGATCGTTGTCGCGGAAGAAGGCATGGGGAGCGCCGGGATAGGTCTTAATCTCTCCGGGCTTGTTGTACTTCTTCAACGCCGCCGCAAGTCGCTGTACGTCCGCCTTGGTAATCCAGCCATCGTCCTCGCCATAGATATAGAGAACCGGGCCTGCAAGCGTCTGTAGTGGGGTGTCGGGATTGGGTACCTGTCCATAAAATGGAGCGGCTGCTTTGATGTCAGCGTTTACACAGGGCAGCATCAAGGCATAGGACCCACCCATGCAGAATCCAGTGACGCCGATTCGCTTCGTGCCACGTCCTTGATGTGCTCGGTCAGTCCCCACCATTCCTGAATCACAATAACCGCAGGGCGTCGCTCCTTGGTCTGCTGGGCTGCCACATAGGCCCGCATCGTTACCTTGTCGCTGGGATACTGGACCAGCCTTTCTCTGATGGATTCGGCCATAAGGCACCTCCAACCTGGCGCAATTACAAATGAGGAATTTTGAATTATGAATTGGAATGGGAGGCCATTCAACACTCATCATTCAACATTCAGCATTGCAACTGACCGCCATGGCGATCAGTTGCCCGCCACCATCATCTCTCCAATCTTCACGGTCGGACTGGCGATGCGCCCGCGAAATACGAGATCGCTGCCGATCATCTCGATTCCAGCAAACATGTCTTTCAGATTACCCGCGATCGTAATCTCTTCCACGGGATAACCCAACTCGCCCCCTTCGATCCAAAACCCAGAGGCTCCCCGTGAATAATCACCAGTCACCATGTTGATGCCGAAGCCGATGAGGTCCGTGACATATAGACCCTGCTTCACGGTCTTGATAATGTCTTGCGCCGTCTTCGTCCCTGGGGCGAGATAGAAATTCGTGGGACCGACCGATGGGTTTTCGCCGACGCTGCGCGAGGCGTTGCCGGTTGACACCAGCCCAAGCTTCCTCCCGGAATAGGTATCGAGCAGGTAGCTCTTCAATACCCCTCGCTCCACCACTGTCGTCTTCCTGGTCGGCAGCCCTTCGCCATCAAACGGTCGAGAGCCCAGTCCTCCGACCACTCGTCCATCGTCATAGACCGTGACAGACTCAGGGGCTAATGGTTTGCCCAATTGGCCTGCCAGAAACGAAGCCCCTTTGTAGAGTGAGTAGCCTGACACTGCGCTGCAGAGATTCCCCATGAGACTTCCGGCCGTTTCGGAGTCGAAGACAACAGGAACTCGTTGGGTTGCCACTTTCCTCGCTCCGAGCTTTCGGACCGTCCGCCGCGCAGCTTCCAGTCCCACCGCCTCCGGGGAATCCAGCTTGGCGAATTTCCGTTGCACAGCGTACCAGGAATCGCGTTGCATGGTTCCGGTCTCCGGATCGGTGGCGACGGGCGACACTGCCATTGAAAAACTGGAACTCTGATACTCCCCCAGAAATCCGTGACTGTTGCCCAACACCACGCGCCCAGAGGAGGAATCGAAGTCGCCCCCTTCAGAATTCGTTACGCGCTCGTCCATGGACATGGCGGCAGCCTCTACCCGTTTGGCCAATTCGATCTGTTGCTCCGTATTCAGTCTGGTCGAATCGTAGAGATCCAAATCTGGTGTCTCTCGCGCCATCTGATCCGCCGCTGGCAAGCCGGACACCTGATCTTCCACAACAGCCTTTGCCAAAATACAAGTTTCGGCGACGAGTTGATTCAAGGAGGCTACTGAGAAATCGGAGGTGGAGGTGCTGGCGGAACGTTTCCCGGAAAACACACGCAAGCCAAGATGCTTCTCCCGCGCTTTCGTGAGGCGATCGACGGCACCCAACCGGACCTGAACGGAAAATGTTTCGCCATCTGCAATAATGATGTCTGCTTCCGTCGCCCCATTATGCTTCGCCTTGACCAAGAGATCCATGGCGAGCTGGCTATATCCGTCGCGCTGTTGTATCTGCTGACTCATCGTTGCGTCCCGCCCACGGTGATCTCATCGATTCGAATGGTCGGGAGGCCGACGCCCACTGGAACGGACTGCCCCTCTTTGCCACAAGTACCAATGCCTTCATCGAGTTTGAGGTCATCCCCGACCATCGAGACTTTGGTGAGGATCTCCGGTCCGTTGCCAATCAATGTCGCGCCCTTGACCGGCCTCGTCACCTTCCCACCCTCGATCAAGTAGGCCTCGCTGGCAGAAAACACAAATTTCCCGTTGGTGATATCCACCTGCCC
>VBOM01000104.1 GCA_005877535.1 Nitrospirota bacterium
TCGTCGTCTCCCGCGAGGTGAAGGCATTCATCTCTCCACCAAGCGCGTCGATTTCGCGCGAAATTTCCGAGGAGGAACGATTGCGCGTTCCTTTAAAGAGCATGTGTTCGATGAAGTGGGAATACCCTGCCTGGGAAGACTGCTCGTCCCGCGACCCTGTGTTGACCCACACGCCGACGGTGACTGACTTGAGCGTCGGCAGCCGTTCGGTCACCACCCGTACCCCGTTGTCCAGGACGAGCTTGCGATACAAGACGGCTACCTGGCGTGCAAATCCGGCGCAACGGCCCCGGTCGGAGGCGGCATAGCTTCCTTGCGACTAAGGCGAATTTTCCCTTGCCGATCCACTTCCAGGACCTTCACCAGGATTTGATCGCCTTCCTTCACCTCGTCGGATACCGCTTGGACTCGATGGTGTGCCAGCTGCGAGATGTGCACCAGTCCATCAGTTCCCGGCAGGACCTCGACAAACGCGCCGAAATCCATGATCTTCCGAACTGTCCCCATATAGATCTTCCCGATCTCGACCTCCTCAGTGATCCGACTGATCATTTCTTTGGCCTTCTCGGCCGAGGCCCCGTCTACCGATGCGATCGTCACGGTCCCACTGTCGTCGACATTGATCTTCACCCCGCAATCCGCAATGATGCCACGGATCGTTTTGCCGCCCGGACCGATAATCTCTCGGATCTTGTCCTGCTTCACCTTCATCGTGAAGATCCGCGGCGCATAGGAGGACAGAGCGGTTCTTGGCGCCTGGAGCGCCTTCTCCATACAACTCAAAATATGCAAACGGCCTGCTTTGGCCTGCTCCAAGGCCTTCTGCATCAAGGCTGACGTAATGCCGCCGATCTTGATATCCATCTGCAGCGCCGTCACGCCCTGCTTGGTGCCGCAGACCTTAAAATCCATGTCACCCAAGTGATCCTCCAGTCCGAGGATATCAGAGAGGATCATGACCCGATCGCCTTCCTTGATCAATCCCATCGCGATCCCGGCAACGGCTTCTCTGATCGGCACGCCGGCGTCCATCATGGCAAGGCTCCCACCACAGACAGTCGCCATCGAAGAGGACCCGTTGGATTCGAGGATGTCGGACACGATGCGGAGCGTGTAGGGGAAGGCTTCCTTGCTGGGAACCACCGGGGCCAACGCCCGTTCCGCCAATGCACCATGGCCGACTTCCCGGCGTCCTGGTGAGCGAAGCGGCCGCGCCTCGCCGACACTGAAGGGCGGGAAATTGTAATGGAGCATGAATGTCCTCATGTACTCCCCTTCCAACGCATCGATCCGCTGTTCGTCGTCCGTGGTCCCCAACGTGACCACAGCCAAACTTTGGGTCTCGCCCCTGGTGAAAATCGCAGAGCCGTGTGTTCGTGGCAGCGCGCTGACTTGGCAGGTGATCGGACGAATATCAGCCGGACCACGTCCATCCGCCCGCGACCCTTTCTCCAGAATCATGTTACGAACTTCCGTATATTCCAGCTCATGGAACACTAACTTGATGTGCCGCTCACGATTCGGATCGTCCGCGCTCTTGAGTTCTTGAACGGCGCCGTCTTTGACCTCGTCCAACCGTTCCTGCCTGGCCGCTTTGTTCGGGATCATGATGGCCTCGCGGATCCCTTGCGCCACCAGAGCCTTCACTTGAGCGGCGAGCACGGAGTCGACGTGCTCCTTCGCCACCTTCCGCTTGGGCTTGCCGGCTGCGGCTTGTAGTTCTCGAATCTTGGTCACAATCTTCTTGATCTCGGCATGGGCGAGTTCGATCGCCTCAAGCATGATGGCTTCGGACAGTTCATTCGCCCCTGCTTCGACCATCATGACCGCATCAGCCGTCCCCGCCACAACAAGGTGCAGCTCGCTCTTCGCCACTGTCTCAAGGTCCGGATTGACGATGAACTTGCCGTCCAGCCGACCGATTCTCACGCCTGCGATCGGATTGTCAAACGGAATATTCGAGATGGTGAGGGCAGCAGAGGAGGCAATAATGGCGAGTATGTCGGACGAGCCCGTCTGATCGGCCGAGAGGACTGAGGCGATGACCTGAGTCTCGAAGTAATAGCCCTCAGGAAAGAGCGGACGGAGCCCCCGATCGATCTGCCGACTGGTCAGCACAGCCTTTTCCGATGGACGCGCTTCCCGCTTGAAATACCCGCCGGGAATCTTCCCGGCTGCGAAAGATTTTTCCTGATAATCGACCGTGAGGGGAAGAAAATCGATGCCCGCCTTGGCGACCTGTGAGGCTACGGCCGTCGCCAGCACGACGGTGTCGCCGTACGAAGCCCAAATCGAACCGTCTGCTTGCCGTGCCACACGACCGGTCTCGAGTCGCAGGGTGCGCCCAGCAACCTCTATTTCAACTGTGTGTACCATCTGGGTCTCCTCTGGTTAGGCCCCACAGATGCCCACAGAGATGCGATCGGATCCGAACTCAAGTCATAATGCAAAAGTAAAACGGCAAAAGTGAAGAGGTCTCTACTTTTGAGTTTTTCATTTTTACTTTTGACTTGTGCACACGAGCGCATCTCAGTGTTCACCTGTGCGACTGACTACTGCCCGCTGTTGAGCCTCCTACGCGACAGCGAGACGGAATACTACTTTCTGATGCCCAATCGCTCAATCACCGCACGATAACGTACATCGCTGACGCCACGAAGATAGTCGAGCAAACTCCGCCGCCGCCCGACCAAGAGAAGGAGGCCACGCCGTGAGTGATGATCCTTCTTGTGGAGCTTGAAATGTTCCGTCAAATACGTGATTCGGTTGGTCAACACCGCGATCTGGACTTCCGGCGAGCCGGAATCTGTATCATGCTGGCGGTACTGCTTGATCAACTCAGTCTTTACTTCCTTTAGTAATGCCATGGGCTCCTTCCTTCCTGTTCCTTTCCTTCATCCACAACGAAATCTCATACCTCCTGATCGATCAACACCTTCTCAACCTTCAGTGCGCCGCCCGAGGTCTCTGGACATTTCCCGATCGCCACCAGGCGTCCGTCAGTATCGTGAATACGAACCGGCGTATGTGACCCGCGCTCGGCATCGGCTGCCCCCTCCCAACGAAGAATCTTGGCCGCAGGCAACGGAGCCCCGTGTCGCACACGGTCGGCGGTCTGTTCATCCACCACCACAATCCGCAGTTGGTCCAAGGCACGATCCAGCGACATCAGATCCCCTCCCAATCGACCGAGAGCATGACGGGTGACCACCTCATCGACCGTCAACGCATGATCGATGGTCAAGGGACCCACCCGCCTTCGCTCCAACGTCAACATGTGGCCGCCGACACCCAAAGCTTCTCCAATGTCGGCACAGAGCGTCCGCACATAGGTCCCCTTCGAACAGACGATGCGCAATGTCACATCCCGCCCCTGCACTGCCTCCACCTCAAGGGTATGGATGACGATCGTTCGCGCGTCCCGCGCAATCGTTTTGCCAGCCCGAGCAGACTTATACAGAGGAACCCCCCCGACTTTCACCGCCGAATACATCGGAGGAACTTGCTCAATCGTCCCGCGGAATCGACCGACCACCTCATGAATCGCCTTGAGCGTCACCTGATCTTTCACCTGGCTCGCCAGCACCGTTCCCGTCGCATCCTGCGTGTCGGTGGTTTCGCCGAGGCGAAGTACTGCACGATATTCTTTATCCCACTCAACAAGATATTCAGCAATGCGGGTTCCCCGCCCGATCAGCACAGGCAAGACTCCCGTTGCGGCGGGATCGAGTGTGCCGGCATGACCGACCTTGACTCCGCCGAGAAGATGCCGCACCTTCGCCACGACGTCGTGGGAGGTACACCCAGATTCTTTCTTGATCGTCAGAACGCCGTCGACGACGGCACAACTCTGTGCGAGATCCATCATCACGTCCCCGATGCTACGAACCCGTCTGCTCTTCGGACATCCCGCCCTCAGTCTCCGTTTTGACGTGGAGATCGCCCAATAACTTCAACACACGATCGCCTCTCGGGCCACTGACATCCTTGGCAAAAACGATCTCAGGCAGATACCGGAGCGAGAGCCGACGGCCCAGTTCACCACGCACAAACCCGCTAGCTTGAGCCAAACCGGCAAATACATTTCGCTCTACTTCTTCCGTACCCATGGTCGTCACGAACACACGCGCAATCCGCAGATCGCTGGTCAATTTCACGTCGGTCACGGTCACAGACTGCACGCGCGGGTCTTTGATCTTCCGCATGAGGATATCGGCCACTTCCATGCGGATTTGATCCGCCACACGATCGGCCCGATGATATCCTGTCTTGGCCACCGCGCGCTCCACCTGGGCATGCCGCCGTCACAACAGTTCCACCCGAGACTGGACCACTTCCACCGCCGGGACGCTCCGAATCAGATTCAGCGCCTGGTCACAGACTTGGTTGACGTATCGTCCTTCGTTGGCTACGCAGGCAAGACCTAATACGGCCTTCTGCCACAGATCCTGTCCATCGACCTCAGCTACGGAGAGATTGAACTTCTCCCGCAATCGATCTTTGAGACTCAACAGCACTTGCCGCTTGTCCTTCAACGACTGACTGTCGGGGATAAACAGCTCGACCGTACAGAGTCCGACAATGATACCCACGGGGCAGATTCACGCCTCAGAGCTTTGCGGCAATCTTGTCGACCGCATAGGCTTCAATGATATCCCCAGCCTTGACATCGTTGAAATTCTCGACGCTGATTCCGCACTCATATCCCTGCTGCACCTCGCGGACGTCATCCTTAAAGCGACGCAACGACCCGAGCTTCCCTTCATAGACCACCACATTGTCACGAATCACTCGTGCTCCGACAGCCGCCCGAGTGATCGTGCCATCCACCACATAGGCCCCCGCAATGACGCCGGCCTTAGACACCGTAAAGACCTGTCGCACCTCGGCCCGTCCCAACATCCGTTCCTTGAGGGTCGGTTCGAGCAGCCCTTCCATCGCGGCCTTAATTTCGGCCATCGCGTCGTAAATAATGGTGTACAGGCGGACGTCGACGCCTTGCTGTTCAGCCAGGGCTGAGGCCTTCGGTTCCGGCCTGATATTGAACCCAATAATAATGGCGTTTGACGCGGCAGCCAACAACACGTCGGATTCCGTGATCCCACCGACGCCGCTGTGAATGACGCGGAGCTTGACCGCGGCGGTTGCAAGTTTTTCTACGCCTGCGGTTAGTGCTTCAGCCGACCCCTGGACGTCAGACTTGATTACCAGTGCCAGCTCCTTGACCGACCCTTCTTTAATCTTGGCAAATAAGTCGTCGAGCGTGACCTTCGCTGATCCAGACAAATCAGCCGTTCGTTGCTTGCGAGCTCGATCTTCCGCAATCTCTCGCGCGACCCGCTCGTCTTTGACGACCTGAAATACATCACCGGCAAACGGCACACCCGGGAGCCCGGCCACTTCTACCGGAATAGAAGGACCAGCCTCTTGCACCTTTGCTCCCGTATGAGTAATCAAGGCGCGAACTTTCCCGCTAACAATCCCGACGACAAACACGTCGCCGACGCGAAGCGTTCCGCTCTGAACCAGCACCGTCGCCACCGGGCCACGCCCCCGCTCCAGCTTGGCTTCCACCACAACGCCCTTAGCCAAGCGATGTGGGTCGGCCTTGAGCTCCAGTACTTCGGATTGCAGGAGAATCATCTCCAGCAAGGTGTCCAGCCCGATCTTCTCTTTGGCCGAGACCTCAACCATGATCGTGTCACCACCCCAGGACTCGGATATGAGTCCGTGTTCAGACAAGGCGTTCTTAACACGATCAGAATTGGCGCCGGGCTTGTCGATCTTGTTGATTGCCACAATAATCGGAACGGACGCAGCTTTAGCGTGATTAATCGCTTCGATCGTTTGCGGCATCACTCCATCATCTGCTGCCACGACCAGGATGACGATATCGGTGATCTTGGCGCCACGACCTCGCATGGCGGTGAAGGCTTCGTGGCCCGGCGTGTCCAGGAACGTCACCTGTTTCCCTCGTACCGCAACCGTGTACGCGCCGATATGCTGCGTAATCCCACCGGCCTCGCCTTCCGCCACCTTCGTTTGCCTGATGGCATCAAGCAACGAGGTCTTGCCGTGATCGACATGGCCCATGATTGTCACGACCGCTGGCCGCGGTTCAAGCTGAACCTCTTCCTCCGTTTGCACGACGGAATCCAGCAACTCTTCTCCGGCCTTCTCCATCGACACATCGATCTTGACCCCGCTCTCCTCAGCAATGATCACGGCTGCATCAACGTTCATGGTCTGATTGAACGTGAGCATCTGGCCCATATCCATCAGCTTGCGCATGATGTCGGCCGGGCGCTGTCCGATCAGCTCGGCAAACTCCTTCACGGTCATACCGGGCGTAAGCTTGAAGCTCTTCCTCCGTGGCTTGGTCACTTCCCCCGGCGTGCTGTGATGCACGTGCTTGCTACGGTCGTCGCGGCGCTGCTGCACCGGAATAGCACGAAGGTCCTGCCAGCGAGCCGCATCCTCACGAAGCCGAAGCTCTTCTTCTTCCCTCGTACGGCCGGGCTTACGAGCTCTCTTCGCCTTCTCTTTCAGACCCTCGGCCTGCATCTCTTCAAGGGAGAGGGCTTTCTTTTTTCCTGTGATCACCTCGACGCTTGGCACGACGGCGAGCTTGCCGACAGTCGTAGGAACCGGAACGGTCGTTGTTCCTAAGGAATGCGGTTGGTCGAGCCTAGCCGCCGGGTCAACATGCGCAACGGCTGGAGTCTCCGCGTGCAGATGCGCGGCGGCTGGCGGGCTAACCACGAGGGGGTCGATAAGCGCTCCGCTTGTGCCTGCTGATTCAACTGTGGGCAGGAACGCTGCCTCTTCCGCTGGAACATCATCGGCTCTCTTGCGCTTAATCAGAATGCGCCGCTTGTCGGACTTGGAAGACTCCTCCGCCGCCTGAGCTGCCTGGGTCGACCCGGCCTTGGCTCCCGTTGCCTGGTCGAACGGCATACCGACCTTACTCCGCTCACCCCGACCTGCATCGACCTCTGCCGCCCTGCCCGCCGTTTTCCCGTGAGCATTGAGTTTCGGGCCGAGCTTCTCCAAGACCTTCTGCACCACCTCGTCATCCAACGCACTACTGTGCGACGCGACGGTGATCCCCATCCGCTTCAATTCCGGAATGAGATCACGGTTTTCCATCCCGAGTTGCTTAGCCAACGCATACACGCGCATGAGAATTTGACACCTACTCCTCTTTATCCGGTTTATCCAGCATCCGACTCTGCCCGGGCTTTTAATTCCTGCTCTCGGGCTTCTTCTTGCTGATGCAGCGCTTCGGTTTCCTCCGCCAACGCCGCTTTGATTTCTTTATCCCGTTCGGCCTTTTCCTTTTCGTATTCCGTCGAGCTGATGATATCGATCTTCCAACCGGTTAGACGAGCAGCCAATCGTACGTTCTGGCCATTCTTCCCGATTGCTAACGACAGCTGGGAATCTGCAACGACGACCAACGCCGACTTCTTTTCCTCATCGACGCCGACCTTCTCGATGGTCGCCGGGTTCAACGCCTCGGCGATGAAGACGCGCGGATCGGAAGTCCAGGTAATAATGTCGATTTTCTCTCCGCGCAGTTCACGGACAACCGCTTGAACCCGCGATCCTTTGATCCCCACGCAGGCCCCGACCGGGTCGACTGCCTTCTCGCGAGAGGTCACAGCGATCTTGGTCCGGTCACCAGGCTCCCGCACGATGGACTTGATCTCAACGATTTTTTCGAGCACCTCAGGCACTTCCAACTCGAAGAGTTTCGATACAAACTGCGGATGGCTTCGCGTCAAAATAACCTGGACCATTCAGCCTCCCGGACCTTCTGAAATATTACTTGCTTGGCGGTTTGCGCGGCAATCCGTCCCAAATCGCTCATCTCAATGACCGACCCAATCTCGTCGCCGACCTCTGCCTCGCTGTCGAACTGGCGAGCTTCCTGAAGAGAGACTTCGGTTTTTGGATTGGTGACCGCATCAACGATGGTCTTCTTCGACACGACGGAGATTTCACCGGTCTTGGAGTCGATCTCGACTTGAATATTCTCAGCCTGCCCGAAACGCTTCTTGGCAGCCATTTGAAGGGCCGCTTCAATCGCCCCAATCACTCGGCTCTTCTCGATGCCCTTCTGCCGACCAAGTTCATCGATGACCGAAATCAATTCTCGATTCATAGCTCACTCTCCAACGACTGCCACTGCAGCCACACTCCAATGCGGCGGTATGCTCATATCGCGGTAATCGACTCAGGGACAGCCTCACAGGATGCTGAAAAGTCGCTTTTTCACCTGCCCAACCCCGCGCGCAGGACG
>VBOM01000105.1 GCA_005877535.1 Nitrospirota bacterium
ACTTTCGGAAACTTGGTGAGCTGCTCCATCGGTTCAGGAAACACCGGCTTGTAGAGGTTGTTGAACCGACGGGCTAGCTCTCTGGTGAGTTCCAGGTGCGGCAGCTGGTCTTTGCCTACCGGCACTAAGTCCGGTTTGTAGATAAGGATATCCGCGGCTTGGAGGACCGGATAGCCGAGAAATCCGTACGTGCTCAGATCGCGCTCCTTCATCTCTTCCCGTTTTTCCTTATAAGTCGGATTCCGTTCCAGCCAGGCGATAGGAATCATCATGGAGAATAAGAGATGCAAGACGGCATGTTCCTGAATACGCGATTGGACGAACACGGTGGCTTTCGCGGGATCGATGCCTGCGGCAAGCCAGTCGATCAACAACTCGTGGACGAACTCTCGGATGCGGCCGGTATCGGCATAGTTCGTCGAGAGTGCATGCCAGTCTGCGACAAAGAAATAGCACTCGAACTCGCTCTGAAGGCCTTTCCAATTCTCCAAGGCGCCGAGATAGTTGCCGAGATGGAGCAGCCCGCTTGGCTGCATACCGCTGAGAACTCGTTTCCTGGGTGTGGTCATGGTGTGTTTCCTGTTCCGAGACCGACGGCGGCGGAGAGAATCGTATTAAATAGACTCTGGGTCAAGGTGCCCGTGACGGCATGGATCAGATGGATCTGTGGATCGAATACGATCAGCGCCACCAGGATGAACATGCCGTAGGGTTCCACGCGCACGAGCGTCTTCGCCGCTGTGTGTGGGAGAAGACTCGTGAGAATTCTTCCGCCATCCAATGGGGGGATCGGCAGCAGATTGAACAGCATCAAAAGCACGTTAATCAAGACGGAGTAGACCGCCATCACGGCGATCGGCAAGAGGAACATGGTGTCCCACGTGTCTGGGGAAGGGGTATCGTCTGAATTGGACGAGTAGCTCACGATCGTGGGGTCGATCGACGACAGAAGTGCGAAGAGGAGGGCGCTGCCGATGGCCAGCGCGAGGTTCATGACCGGCCCCGCCGCTGCGACGAGTGCCATGTCGCGACGTGGTTGGCGCATGAGGCGTGGGTCGATCGGGACCGGCTTAGCCCAGCCGAGAATGAATCCTCCCGGCATAACCAGGCAAAGCAGCGGCAGGATGACGGTGCCGAACGGGTCGATGTGTGCCAGCGGGTTCATGGTGAGCCGGCCCTGAAGTTGGGCGGTTGGATCGCCGCACCGATGGGCCACCCAACCATGGGCGTATTCGTGCAACACCATTGCGAAGAGGAGCGGGAGCCCCATGTAGGAAATCGTATGGAGGATCTGGGGTAAGGAATTCATGCGGTCGGCTTTCTAGCCCGCATTATTCATGACGGTTCGTCGCGAAATCGCTGAGCCGCGTCGCGAGACCGGCGCGCGGAGCCCGGAGGACCTGAGGCGTACTCGTGCAGTACGTTGATGGTCCCAGGGGCGAGCCCGCCGGCCGAAGGCTCGTCGTAGCAGCGGATCGACGATTGTAGCAGAAGTGTTCATGAATAATGCGGGTTAGTTCACCTGTTGGAATCGGCCTCGTTTGATTTGCATGAGGAAGAGTGGACGATTCAATGTCCCGTCCGATCCAAACGCCGCCGGTCCCGCGAGAGAGGAGAGGTCCGGCTGTGTCAGCAGCTGATCGTGGACGGCTTCGCCCGAAGAGGCGCCTTTTCGAACTGCATCTATCACCAATTTCGCGGCGTCGTAGCCCTGCATCGCAAAGAGTGTCGGGTTGGTTTGGAACCGTTTTTTGAACCGGTCGACAAAATCCTGCACGGTCGGGGTGGGGCTGTCCACAAAGAAGCCATCGACGAACACGGCTCCGTCGATCGACGAATCGTCCGTGCGGGCAAAGTCGGTCGAGTTCCATCCATTCGCGCCCAGGAAAGGAACTTTCATATCGTGGAAATTGAGCTGAGCTGCAATGAGGCCGGCGTCGGCTGCGCGGCCTGGAATGAAGATCGCATCGAAGCCCGGCGTATAGAATATTTTCTTGTCTAGCTTTGTCAATTTCCCTGCCAATTTAGTCTGATCAATCGGCATGGACAAGCCATACCTCTTGAGGTCCTCCGCCTTCATGCGTTTGAGCTGCGCACTGACATCGGCTTCGCCCTCTTTGTAGGATTCAATGGCGATTACCTCCCCCTCATGTTGGCGTACTTCTTGGGCGAAGAGCCGGGCCAACTCGCGGCCGTATGTGGTGTCGGGATGCAGGATGCAGAATCGACGGAAGCCTTGCTCCTTGATGGCATAGGCCGCGATACGTTGGGCTTGAAGTTGATAGGTGAGCGCCGTGCTGAACACATAGTTGCCGAGTCGTCTGACGTTGGGGAGGGTCGCCGTCGGCGTGATCAGGGGAATGTGGGCTCGCTCGGCGAGTTCAGCCATGACCGGCAGATTTTTCGAGAGAAGCGGGCCGATCACGGCGAGGGGGCGATCGGTGTTCAGTAGTTCGGAGAGGTCGTCCAAAAAAGAGGCGTAATCGGATTCGTAGTCTTTGACGATAAGACCGACCGATGCGCTCCCTGCCCTGTCTCTATTCGCTTCGACGGCCAGCTGAATTCCACTGAGGACTTCACTGGCAAAGGGGGCGAGTTTTCCTGAAAGCGGCAGGACCGCGGCGATGAAAAACTGATTGGATTTTAGTTTGGTTTGGAGTGTGGCGAGGAGTTCCGAGGTTTTCGCTGCCTGCGGGTGGATCGGGAAATTCACGAGAAATTGCTGGATTTGCCGGATGGCCTGGTGTTCTTCTCCGCGGCCGACGTAGAGATCGATGAGTCGGAGGGACGCGAGATCGCCAGGAAAGCTGCGCGGAAAGGTGTCCCGGATTTGTTCGAGGGCTTTTTTGTCGGACGTTTCACTGGCTAGCTCGCGAATGCGGGTCCGCACGTCTTCCGCTTGGTCTTCGGTTCCCAAGGCCACTTCATCGAGCCATGCCTGAATGGCACGGGTCGCGTCCTTTTTTTGCGCGTAGAACTCGCCGCTCAGCTGCAGGGCTTCGCGTTTCGTGCCGTCATCTTTTGAAAGATTGCGCAGGCCGGTCAAGATCGGCAGGGCAAGGTCGAGGTTGCCCATCGCCGCGTGGACTCGGGCCTGCATCAACTTGCCTCGTTCCGTCACCTCTGAGTCGGGGAACTCGGTTTGCAGTTGCCGCAAATATTTTAAGGCCTCCCCATATTGTTTTGCGCTGTGCAGGGCAGCGCCGAGGAGTAGATAGGCGTCGTCGAGCAGATCGGGCTTCGGAGAGGTGGCCAGAAAACGACGGAGTGTGGTGATGGCTTCTTCAGCCTGACCTGCTTCGAGCAGGCGCTTCGCCTGCTTCAGTGCGGGATGGTTCGCCGGGCTAACGGGTCCTGTTTCTGCATAGACGGGGGAATTGAACTCGATCCCGGTGACCGGCCAGAGCAGGCTCCAGCCAAGTATAAGCGCATGCCACCAGCGTACCGAAAGGATGTGCGTCCGATGTGAAGGCAGTGATATCAACGGGCGGGCCATGAGCTCCTGGCGGTCTGACGGCTATGTCATTCGCACGTGACTACTATCGGAAACCCTGTGGAGGTGTCAAGGTAAACCCCCATAACCAGCAGTACTCATGAGCGCTTCTGCTACAATCGCCGATCCCTGACTCAAGCGAGACGGGCGAGACTGGCGGGAATAGCGCGACAAGGAGGAACAGGGCTAACACGTCACGCGAGTCTCGCTCTTCGCGCTAGTCGCGCGCCGCTGCGGCATTTCGCGACGCACCGCGTCATGAATGATGCGGGCTAGGTTCGTTATGTCAATTCGTTGTGTTCATCTGAGCGATTGGCTATCATCGCACAGAAGATGCTAGACCCGCTCGCCGAACGATATTTGAGCCATCTCCGGGTGGAGGGTGGTCTCTCCGTCAATACGGTCGAAGCCTACCGCCGCGACTTGAGTAAATTCCTTTCCTACTTGCATCGAATCGGTGTCATGCCGCTCGAGCCTCTTATGCCGGAGACATTGACGGGATTTCTTCGTTCCATGCACGGCGCACGGTTGTCTCGCGCCTCTTCTGTACGCTGCCTCTCGGCTATTCGTGGATGGCTCCGGTTTCTGATGCGGGAACGGATGATTGAAGAATATCCAATCATTGGTCTGGCCCCGATATCGCGAGGCGTTCGACTGCCCAAAACGCTGTCACAGCAAGACGTCATTGCATTGTTGGACCTGGGGGCAATCCCGACCCCGGAAGACATGCGTGACCGCGCCATGGTGGAGGTGCTGTATGCGACGGGGCTTCGCGTATCAGAATTGGTGATGGCTGAAGTCGCGCAGGCGAATCTTGATGTCGGGTATCTCCTGGTTACGGGCAAGGGAGCCAAGCAGCGTCTCGTGCCGATGGGCGAGGGGGCTCGACAGCTGTTGCAGCAGTATGTAGAAGAGGCTCGGCCACGGCTTCTCAAGGAACGGGTTTCACGGTATGTGTTTGTTTCGAGACGGGGCGGGCCGTTGACGCGGCAAGCCTTTTGGAAGTTGCTGCGACGACGTGCGCGGCGAGCGGGAATTACACAGGTCATTTCGCCTCACATGCTCCGGCATTCGTTTGCGACGCATCTGCTCGAAGGCGGTGCGGATCTTCGGTCTGTTCAGGTTATGCTCGGTCATGCAAATATTGCGACGACACAGATCTACACGCATATTGAACGGGGGCGCCTGAAGCGGGTGCATGACAGGTATTTCCCTCGGGTGGCCCGACGTCGGGGGCAAAAAACATAATCGATGAAACGCAATTCATAGGGAGTGGAGTGCGCAGCAGCCGAAGACGGCAAGAAGAGTGCTAGATTCGATTGACAAGGGCAAGCGGAGTTGGTAGCATCCGCGAAGGTTGCTAAGGAAATCAGGCGGATAGCTCAATTGGGAGAGCGCTGCCCTTACAAGGCAGAGGTCACAGGTTCGATCCCTGTTCCGCCTACCAGCGCGAAGGCTGGTTCGCGGGGAACAGGACACATAGTTGAACGGAAACGATGAAATTTTAGACGGGACCAACCGCTAGATATAGTGTTGTCACCCACACCTTCCGCTATACGTAGAGTTTTAAGGGGCCGTCGTTCAGCTGGTTAGGACGCCAGATTGTCAATCTGGAGGTCGCGGGTTCAAATCCCGTCGGCCCCGCCATTTTCCTCTGTGGTTGTTAGACTCTGTAAGCAGAATCGTAATTGCTCTTCCAAGCAGGCTATGGAAAAACTCTTGTGGCCAGTGGAAATTCAACGGTTCATAATTCTAGGACAAGGGGAGAACACCGAGCAGGATGCTCACAAAGGCTGTCCAGCAGGACCGCAGTGAGCGAAGAAGCGAAGGTGTACGTGTCGACAGATTGAGCGTCTGAGAGAAGCGAGACAGCCGCGGGTGGACTACTTCAGTATCCTAATTTAGAGGCGGGAAAGGTCATAGCCACATGTTTCAAACAGGACTCATCGGACTAGTTGGTTCGCTCGGCTCGGTTTCCAAAATCGTGCTCTTGCTCCTGTTCATCTTCTCAGTCATCTCCTGGGCCATTATTTTTTTCAAATGGCGAGTGTTTCGAATGGCAGACCGGGAGGACAAGCGGTTCCTGGCGCTCCTCGTGAAAACACGGGATCTCGACGAGCTGTATCGGCAAGTTCGACGAATCGAAGGGAGTCCCAGCGCGGTCGTATTCGAAGGGGTTATGGAGCGTGTGGGATCTGGACGAGGTGAGGGGAACAATGGCGCCAGCGTAGGACCGGTTGATCAATACGTTATAGAGCGGACCGCGTCCCACTTCGCACAGAGCCAACTGTCACGCCTCGAAACCTATCTTCCGTTTCTTGCCACGACGGGAAACATAACTCCGTTTGTCGGACTGCTCGGGACCGTGATGGGAATTATCGATGCGTTTCGTGAGATCGGCACCCAAGGGACCGCCAGTATTTCCGCTGTCGCTCCTGGTGTTGCGGAGGCCTTAGTCGCGACCGCAGCCGGTCTGTTCACCGCCATCCCAGCGGTCATTGCTTACAACTACTTCCTCATCCGGATTCGCAGCACGGCGTTCCGGTTGGATTCCGTCACCATCGAGCTTCTGTCATCCCTCTCGGCCGCTCCATCGAAGACGAAACCAGTTCGGGTCGGAGTTCAAGGATGACCCTAGAGTCCCGTCACCGCCGGTTTCTGGCAGAAATCAACGTCATCCCCCTTGTCGATGTGGTCCTCGTTCTCTTGGTGATTTTCATGGTCACCGCGCCGATGCTGTATCGAGGGATGGACATTAAACTGCCGACTTCTGCCACGAATACCATTAGGGCGGAAATGCGCTCGGTGCTCACGATTGAAAAAGATCAACGACTATATCTTGACAAAGATCCGGTCGGGGTCGCCCAGCTGGAACAGAAATTGACCCTCTTGAAACGGGACCATCCCGATGTGTCCCTCTACCTCAGGGCGGATCGCGATGTGCCCTACGGGGTCGTAGTGCAAGTCATGGACGGCGTCAAGAAAGCCGGGATCGAGAAGATCGGGATGGTCACGGAGCCGGTAGGTCCCGAGCATGTGGGAGCGCCACAAATTCTGCGTCTCCCGCCGCGGAAAAGTTGATGCAACGGGTTCGAGAAAGCTGGTTGTTATGGCGTCCCAGGCATCGGGCCAGTCAAGTCTGTGGTTCGATCAGGGGGATCAATCCAGACTGTCCGCTCGACTCAAACGCATGCTGGTGCTGTCGTTCGTTCTTCATGCGATTGTCCTGCTCGTGGTGGTAGGGTTTCGTCTTCCACAACGGGGTGACCGGCCTTTGACGTCCGTGGAAGTGTCTCTGGTCAGTCTGCCGATGCCTGTGAGGCAAACCGAGTCAGCGAAACCTGTCGAGTCAGCAAAAGTTTCTGACTCGAAGCCGGCACCGGCCCCATTAGTCAAGGCGGTGGCCCCCAGTGCAGCCCCTTCTGCCAAGCCTCCAATGGCCGAGAAAAGAAGGGACATGTTGCAGGACCTTCAGCTTCCGCCGGATGCACCGAAATTTGGAGATTTGAGCCCTGCGACAAAATCCGTGGCTCAGCCCCAACAGGCGGCGAAGGTGCTCGATATCCCCCGTGTTCCGGATGTGGCGCAAGACCCGGTTGCAAAAATTCCGCAGCGGTCTACGGTAAGCGACGATCTGAATCGTGAGTTAGAGGAAGAACTGAAAAAGATCAAACAGTTTCAGCCTGCAGCCAAGCTGGACATCCCGAAAGAAGTGAAACCGAGTGAGGCGGCCATCAAGCCGGTGCCCCAGCAAGAGGTGAAAATTCCGGCGGTCAAGACCCCAGAGACGACCCTGAAGATTTCCGGTACGGCTGGGTCGAATGCCTACTGGGCTCGTGTGCAGTCTATTATTAGTAGCCAGTGGGAGCCGCCTCCGGTCGATATGGCGGGACAAACTTATACGATGACCGTCAAGTTTCGTCTTGAACGGGATGGGACGATCAAAGATGTGGTCGTGCAACAGTCATCCGGAAATGCCTATTTTGATATGGCGGGCCAGCGCGCCGTGCTGCGGCCACGAGTCCTGCCAGTGTTTCCTCCCGAAATGGCAGACAATTATAAAGATGTAGAAATGGTATTTCGAGTCGGAGAGTCGGTCGAATGAGACAGGTGAAATGGATCAGTGTCTCGTTCGGGGGAGTATTGCTGCTAGCAGGAGTTGTCGGTATTCTTGAATCAGGGGCAGCGGATGTATTCCTTGAAGCCACCCGTCCCGACTTTCAAAAGATTTCTCTGGGTGTTGCGGGGATGCAAAACGCGGGAGGCCCAGACTGGCTGGGGGGGCGGATTGAAGAAGTCCTCAAAAAGGATGTGAAACGTTCCTTGGTTTTTGATTTGGTGGATTTGCCCAGTCTGGGGATTCACACATC
This sequence comes from Nitrospirota bacterium, assembly GCA_005877535.1. GTDB lineage: Bacteria > Nitrospirota > Nitrospiria > Nitrospirales > Nitrospiraceae > Palsa-1315. Next base: position 7,864 of record VBOM01000105.1, read on the forward strand.
CGATATCGGCAATGGAATGGGGGCCGGTTCCAAGGCCGTATTCAAAGAGGCGGCTGAAAAGGGTGTCTCGGTCTTGGTCTGGGGAAAGGCGGGTCTGAAAGAGGCGGGCAAAGATTCCGACGTGAACATGGAAGGTTTCGTCTATGACAGCGGCAGCGAGGAACTTGTGGGGGGGAAGCGTTACGCTGGATCGCCCTCGGTTGTGCGGCTGATGGCGCACCGCTTTGCCGACGAACTGGTGTTTCGTTACACGGGGGAGCCGGGTATCGCGCGGACAAAGATCGCGTATGTGGCTGAACAGGGGAGCGCTCGCGAGTTGTTCGTGATGGATTATGATGGCTACGATGCGCGCCAACTCACCGCCGATGGATTCCTGAACCTCATGCCGCAATGGTCTCCGGATCGCCGGTTCCTCATCTTCACCGCCTATCGCAATCGCAATACGCAGGACATCGACATGATCGAGTTGGCAACGGGCAAGCGATGGACGGTGATTTCCCTGGGGGGATTGAACATCACTCCGGCACTGTCTCCTGATGGAAACTTCCTGGCGTTTGCCTCCAGTCACGAAGGCAATTCCGAACTCTATCGGTTGGATACAAGAACGAAAGTCATTCAACGCCTGACGGTGAATCCGTCCGGCGACTTGTCTCCCTCCTGGTCTCCGAACGGGAGAGAGCTGGTGTTTGTATCCGATCGGGGTGGCGGACCCCAATTGTTCCTGATGGGTGCAGACGGGTCGAACGTGCGCCGGCTGACGTTTGAAGGCGATTACAATGCGGCGCCAGTATGGTCACCGCGCGGGAACTGGATCGCCTATGTATGCCGGACGCAGAAAGAGTATAAGCTCTGTGTCATCTCGCCGGACGGACAGAAGCGAATGCAATTGACGACAGGACCGGGTGTCGATGATTCACCCTCCTGGTCACCGGATGGTCGGCATCTGGTATTCAGTTCGACAGCTGATGGAAAGAGCCACATCTATATGATCGACGCCGATGGTAAGGACATCGAACGGCTCACCTTCCAGGGCACGCACAATAGCGCGCCCTCGTGGTCTCCGGCATCGTGACAATGACATTTTGACCTTACAGGATAAATATAGGCAAATGGTTGATTCAGATGACTAACCTAGGAAAAGGAGAAAGATGTATGATCAAGACACTCTGTACATGCGGCTCGGTGCTGGTGATGAGCATAGCATTGATCGCTATGCCTGGCTGCTCCAAAAAATCCGTACAATCTGGCGGCGACTCCCAGTCCACCAGAGGGATGCAGCAGGGAGGGGGATCAGATAGTTCAAAGTCCGGTGTCGGCAGCTTTCCGGACACAGGCGTTCAGTCGGGTGGCGGCGGGCTTCGGGGCCTCGACAAGAATCCTTCAGAGGAGCGTGTGGGCAATGGCACGATGCTGGCGAAGGTGGATCCCTCCGGCAGTGCCGGACGACAAATGGATGAGATCAGGGCAGAGCAGGCCGCCTCAGCTGCAGCGGGCATGAGGGATGTGTTGTTCGGCTACGATACCTGGACGATTTCCGAGGATGGGCGTCAAGCGTTGAGTCGCGATGCCGAGTGGATGAAGTCTAACCCGAGCGCGCTGGTCAAGGTCGAAGGGCACTGTGACGAACGCGGGACCGTCGCCTACAACCTCGTACTCGGTGAAAAACGGGCAAAAGCCGCCCGGAACTATCTAGTCGAACTCGGTGTCGGTGCCAATCGTCTGTCCGTGGTATCGTATGGGAAAGAGCGGCCGTCCTGTAATGACCATGCGGAGTCGTGCTACCAGCAGAATCGGCGGGGACATCTTGTGGTGAAGACCGGGAAGTAGGCG
>VBOM01000441.1 GCA_005877535.1 Nitrospirota bacterium
AAGTTGAGCGCTTGCAGTACCATCGTGCATCAGAAGGATGGTCAAAACGATCATCCAGCAAGGCCGCAGGGAGTTTGAACACCGAGGCGTACGGGTTTGGTACGTTGAGATGTTCAAACGACCGAGAACGAAGCTGGGGATCGTTTTCACCATCCTTCTCAATGGATGATCCCGCTGACGACCCAATGCCGATCATCCGGCACATTTACGATCAGTCGGCTCAGATTCATCTCCGCCAACTGAGCCGCCACTTCATCTTCGGTGAACGCCGCCAATAGTGAATTGTAAAAGTCGCGCCGCAAAATTTCCGGCTCCTTTGCCGCGTAGCGATTCACGATGGCCTGCGCCTCTTCTGGCGAGTCAGGTCTGAGGAGATCCATCACGAGCACGGGGGAGTCTGGTTTTACCAGTTGCCGAAGTCGATACCAAAACTGCAAGGGATTGGGCACATGATGCAACAGACTGTTGGAGACAGCGGCATCGACCGGTTCGACCAGCGAAACCGCCTGAAATCGCTCGCAGCGATAGGTAATCCGGTCTGCCAGGCCTGCCTGTTTCGCAGCCGCGCCAGCCAGCCCAATCATTGGTTCCGACGCATCGACGCCGGTGATGCGACAAGCGGGAAACGCTCGAGCGAAGCGAACGGGAATATCGCCCGGGCCACAACCCAGGTCGAGCACGTGCCCCTCGGAAAAATTGGGATAGTTTTCACGGAAACGATCGACGAATCCCTGGTTCTCTTTTTCGAAATCTGCCTGTGCATAGACCAGGGCTTGTTCAGGGTCACTCATCAACTCTGGCTCCAAGACACGCGGCATCATGAGGTAACTCCTTTAGAAGCAAGTGGTCGACGGTTGATAGCATATAGTGGGAGTGGGTCGGACAGGATCCTGGCCTATTGTTGCCATACGCTATCGGCTCAGCTTCTCCCACTCAAGCCCGGCGATCGTCAGGTTCTCTCCGGAGGAACCAGCCTCGATCGAATGGCCCTCATCCTGCAGCCGCTCGATCAGGTCTTGCGAGAACAGGCAGAGAGCCCGATAAGGTCCGCCATGCACTTTAAGATTCCGTTGCCGGTCCCCCTCGACACCAGTTGTGGTGATGACGGCCTCCAGCACCGGCCGTTTCGGCACACCCCCGTCCGACAAATTAATCTGGTACACGTGGGGATAGGGTGGTCGTCCAGTTGCGGTCACGCACCTACTCCTTCACAGGACTCCATCATCAGCAGTTCCAACCCCACCCAGCCGTCTTGTTCACGTCGTTGAGCCAACATAGCGCCGACCTTGGAGAACGCCCCGACAATCTCTTGTTCTTGATCAAGCAGAATGCCGGACAGCAGGAGCCGCGCACCGTGGCTCAGGTACTGCGCCAATACATCGCACAGCCGCAACAGCGTCTGGCGATCGAGATTGGCAAGAACCAGATCCGGTCGCAGCTGGCCTTGCCGATCAATCTCCTCCAGCGTTCCGCACCGGAATTCGAGATTGTCCCCAAACCCGTTCTCTGTGGCATAGGCTCGTGCACAATCCACCGCAACGGGGTCGCATTCCACTCCGAGGGCCGAAACCGCCCCAAGCCGCAGCGCGACCATCGCCAGAATGCCGCTCCCTGCCCCCACATCCAGCACGGACTCGCCGCCGTGCACCAGATCCTCAAGCCATTCCAATAACATCCGTGTCGTCGCGTGATGACCCGTGCCGAATGCCTGCTTCGGATCAAGCACGATCTCAATGTCCCCTGCCTGCAGCGCCACCGGCTCCCAACTCGGCCTGATGACAATCCGCCGCCCGATCCGAATCGGCCTGACCGACTGAACCCACTGCCGATTCCAATCCTGATCGGGCAATTCCTCAACACGAATGTCGCTCCCGGTCGAAGCGTCCGGATCGAGTCCCTGCAGAATACTATTGAGGCGAGCACGTGCCTCCATGCTCCACTGTGGTTTCGGCCAATAGAGATGGACAACCCCGTTCTCCTCCCATCCCCCTTGGATCACAGGGTCAGACAGCATGCCGAGCAACTCTGCCGCGTCAACGGCAGTCCGAATCTGGACATCGATCCATCCCTCTGATTTCATAATAGACTAGCCCGCATGACTCATGACGGTTCGTCGCAAAATCACGCAGTCGCGTTGCGAGGCAGGCATGCGGACCCGCGAGGTCCCGAGGCATACTTGAGCAGTACGTCGAGGGAGCGAGCGGCGAGCCTGCCCGCCGTAGGCCTGTCGCAGCGGCGAATCCGCGGTTGCAGTAGAAGCCCTCATGAATAATGAGGGCTAGAGTTGACGCACTCTCCCCCTTCCAGTAAGGTCGGCGCTATGCTCCAGAAGCAGCCCGTGACACCTGTAACGAAAGCCCGTTCATTGACACGCCTGGTGGAGAAACTCGACCGTGTAATCGCCCAAGCCACCGCCTCTAGTTCCGCACTCACCCGCTGGCGTCTCATCCTGTTCATCGTCGGAGCGATCTGCACGGTAGCCCTCTACAAAATTGGGTGGTATCAAG
>VBOM01000477.1 GCA_005877535.1 Nitrospirota bacterium
ACCGTCGCCAAAATTGCGGCGGATAGTCACAAACCGGATGGACTCGTGACAGTCCCACCTGGTATGGAAGAGAAATTCTTAGCGCTGCGGTCTCTACGCGCATTGCCGGGGATCGGACCTAAGACCGCCGCGCGCCTGGAACCGCTCGGACTCAAGACAATCGGCGAGCTGTTGGACCAACGTTGGGATCAACCCTTGCGTCATATCTTCGGCACGCGACTCCACTGGATACGAGAGTTGGCGCGGGGGATCGACCACGAACCGGTGGTGGCCGATCGCGAATCTAAAAGCCTGAGCCACGAGACCACATTCGAACACGATACGCATGATCGTCCCTTTCTTGAACGAGCCCTGCGCGGATTTCTCCGCGACCTGGCACGCGATCTCCGACAGGAAGGATTGGCCGCCGGAGTCTGCACGGTGAAGCTGAAAAACGCCTATTTCGCCATCGCGACCAAGCAGCACCGCTTTCCGCACCAGCTGAACTACGATCCCGACATGTGGCCGACCGTCCAGCAAGCGCTACAGGAACTCATTCGGCCCGGCACCGAGTACCGCTTGGCCGGGCTCTCGCTCTCCTCCTTGACACCCGCGCCGCCCGGGCTATTCGACCAACGGCGGACGAAGGCCATCGAGACGATGGACGCCCTGATTGCCAAGCACGGGTCGTCGGTGATTGGGTTAGGAGGCTTGAGCCACGAGGAAACCGAGTAGTGTTCCGTGTCTTTCCATCCGAGCGCACAGTCGGTATGATGATGACATGTCCGTGAAAGTTACGACCAGAGACCAGCTCGTCCCATTTCTAGAAGCGGCGCGGGCCCAAAAGAAACGTATCGTGTTCACGAACGGCTGTTTCGATCTCATGCACGTGGGCCATACGCGCTACCTCCAGGCCGCGAAAGATCTGGGCGACCTGCTCGTCGTTGCCGTCAATAGCGACGCGTCCGTCAGGAGTTTGAATAAGGCTCCGGATCGGCCGATCGTTTCGGAAGCGCAGCGGGCGGAAGTGGTCGCTGCGCTCGGCTGTGTCGATTATGTGATCCTGTTCAATGAACCGGACCCCCAAAGCCTGATCGCCGCATTGCAACCGGATATCCTCGTCAAAGGCGGAGATTGGGCGGTGGAACACATCGTTGGCCGCAAGATCGTCGAAGCGCGCGGCGGAGTCGTCCGTACCATTCCCTTGGTCCCCGGCGTCTCCACTACATCGCTGATCGAACGTATTCGCTCAACCACCGCGTAGCAGGATGCTGAAACAGTCGCTCTTCTCACCCACCCGACCCCGGCGCGCCAAGACGCGCCCTTTCCCATGCAGCGTTCTCGCTTCACTCCCAAGTGCTGTGAAACGTGAGGGCGGCCGCGGAGCTGCGGCCTTGCTTGGGAAAAGGCGCGTCTCAGGGCGAAGAGTCTGTCTGGGCAGACTCAGGGCGGGCGGGTGAAGTAGCCTCCGGGGTTGGGTGGGTGAGAAGTCTGAACTGTTTGAGAATCCTGTTCAGCGGTTTTCCTCTTATTTTATTCCTGAACTGTCAGCCACCGAAATGTTGCACTGAGGAACCAGCTGTTCCATAGCCTGTTACACCATGTCCGATACGATCTCCACAGCATCAGCAGCCCAGTGGTTCGCTCCTGTCGCCGCGGCGCTGGCAGGCGAGACAGGCCGTCCCTCTATCACCGGCTTGTACGGCACCCCATGTCGGTCTAATCGCGCGCCGGATGAATGCCCTGCATCACATCCGCACCGCACCACAGACCTGCCTGGTGACCTCCATTGCGGCTCTGATGCAACGGCTCTTGCCCGTCACGACCTTCACCCGCACCATCCTTCAATTCAGGGTGCGCGGTACGATCGAGCGAGAAGTCCTCACCGGAGGACTCTTACGTCTCGGTTACCACCGGGTCTCGGTGGTGGAAATCCCCGGCGAGTTCAGTATTCGAGGCGGCATTGTGGATATTTTCTCGACGGCCTATGTCGACCCTCTGCGTGTCGAATTTCTTGGCGAAACCGTCGATTCGCTCCGCCTCTTTGATCCCGCCACGCAGAAATCCACTGCGAAGCTGGATCGAGCGGTCGTCCTTCCGGCGCGGGAATATCTGCGTGCGGAGGCTTCGCCGGACGCCCTTGCTCCCATTCCGGTGGATGCCGAGTGGCGTGCGCCGGATCTCTATTCCGACATGGACACCCTCTTCGATTATTTCACCGAACAGCCTGTGTTGGTCTTGGATCAGCCGGCTGCGTTGACAGGGGCCTGCGGAGACCTCTGGAGCAAAATCGACGACGGCTATCTCCGCCACGCTGATCGAGAATCGGTCGTACCATACCCGTCACCGGAGCGGTTGTTTCTCTCCTGGCCGGAACTCATGCACCGCACCAACGGCTGGGCCACTCTCGCGCTCGAGCCGCTCATGGCGAGTGATGCATCCTGGAATCCCGTCCAGACCTTTCCCGCTCAGGCCCCGTCCAGCGCAGGTCTCGGCGCTCGGGGGATGCCCTTCAGCCAGACCCTGGCCATCATGGATCGCCTCCGAGAGGAATGCCGCGTGGTGCTCGTGGCAAGAAGTCGCGGCCAAGTGGATCGCTTGCTAGCGCTCTTGCGCGAACACGATGTGCCGGCGATGGAATGGACCGTAGGGGCCTGGACCGCTTCCAGTAAAACCAGAGCGCCGTTTTACCTCTTGCACGGCGATTTGTCCGCAGGATTCCTCGCACCGGACTTGCGTCTGGCCGTTCTAACGGAAGAGGAACTGTTTGCCAAAGGCGCGCGTCACAAGCCGCAGGTCAAGAGTAAGGCCGCAACCTTCCTCTCCTCGCTGGAAGATCTCAACGTGGGCGACTATGTTGTCCATGTCCAACATGGCATCGCCAAATATCAAGGACTCAAACGCCTCTCGGTGCAGGACTTCGACAGCGACTATCTGATCCTGGAGTTCGCCGGCGGCGACAAGCTCTACGTGCCGCTCGACCGGCTGAATCAAGTTCAACGCTATCGGGGAGCGGAGGGCGAGGCCCTCAGGATGGACCGGCTGGGCGGTACCAGTTGGGCTCGCACCACAGCCCGTGTCAAACAAGGCATCGAAGAAATGGCTCAGGAATTGGTCGAACTCTATGCCAACCGAGAGGTCATCCATCGGACTGAGTACGGGATGGACAGCACGCTGACTCATGAGTTCGAAGCCGCGTTCGAGTACGAAGAGACACCGGACCAGCTCCACGCTGTCGAGGACATCAAGCGCGACATGGAGTCACCCAAGCCGATGGACCGTCTGGTCTGTGGCGACGTCGGATACGGAAAGACCGAGGTCGCCATGCGGGCTGCGTTCAAGGCGGTGGAGGACAATCGCCAGGTGGCGGTGCTGGTGCCCACGACTCTGCTGGCCCAGCAGCATTATGAGAATTTTGCGCAACGCTTCGCACCATTCCCAGCTCGCGTGGCGATGCTGTCGCGCTTCCAGACCGCGAAGGAGATCATGGCCGTCCTTCGAGATCTGGCAGCCGGCACGGTGGACGTCGTGATCGGCACACACCGTCTCCTCCAGAAGGACGTGGAGTTCCGGAACCTGGGCTTGGTCATTATCGACGAGGAGCAGTGGTTCGGCGTGCGCCACAAGGAACGCCTGAAACAGCTCCGGACTCAGGTGGACGTGCTCACGCTTACGGCGACACCGATTCCACGCACCCTCCAGATGGCCATGTCCGGCGTGCGCGACTTGTCCGTGATCGACACGCCCCCGACCGGCCGCCTCGCCATTCGCAGCCAGACGCTCCGCTTCAACCAGACCGTCATCCGGGAGGCGATCATCCGCGAGCTCGGACGGGGAGGCCAGGTCTTTTTTGTCCATAACCGGGT
>VBOM01000106.1 GCA_005877535.1 Nitrospirota bacterium
TCGTCAAGTCGAGTTGATCGGCGGTGATCATCGAAAACGCCGGTCCACCAGGGAACACCGCCTTGATCTTGCGCCCGCCTGGCACTCCCCCCCCACACTTGTCCACGAGTTCCCGGATTGTAGTACCCATCGGCATCTCGTACACGCCGGGCCGATTCACGGCACCGCTCAGGGAAAACATCATCGTGCCCGGACACTTTTCTGTGCCGACCTGCGTGAACCAGGCCACGCCTTTCAGAAGGATCCGCGGAATGTTGCACAAAGTTTCGACATTGTTGACCAGCGTCGGCTTCCCGTAGAGGCCGAAGTCCGTCGGGTAGAAAGGCGGCTTCTGTCTCGGCATCGCCGGACGCCCTTGCATGGATTCGAGCATCGCTGTTTCTTCACCGGCCACGTAACTTCCGTGGCCTTCAAAGACTTGTAAATCGAGATCCACGCCACTCCCCAGGACATTGTTACCCAAGAACCCGTGAGCCTTCGCCTGCGCCAAGGCTTTTTTCAGATTCTCCCGTTCTTCGTGGTACTCATGATTCACATAGATGAAGGCGGCCTTCGCTTGCACCGTGTATGCCGCGATGAGGCAGCCTTCGATAAGCTGGTGTGGCGCCTGCTTGAGCAAGTAACGGTCTTTAAACGTCCCTGGCTCATGTTCGCCTGCGTTGCACACGAAATAGTGTTCCTTCACCCGATGATTGAGGACCTTTTCCCACTTGATGCCGGTGGGAAAACCTGCACCCCCTCGCCCACGGAGCCCGGCTTTCTTCAGTTCATTGACGATATCGTTCCCGCTCAACTCTTTGACGCACTTCTTCCAGGCTTCGTAGCCCCCGATCTTCCGGTAGGCATCGATATCCCAGGGAGCGCCATCAAGCGTTTGGAGAACTCGCGGTTCAGTCGCAGCCGTCATGCACCCTTCCTTAACCGTTTGGCTCTAACGAATGGAGCGATACTATAATGTGCCTGGCCGGTGTTCGTCAAGGCAATGCCGCGATAATAGGCCTGAATCTCAACGACTTAGGGCCACTGCCCCATACAAAACTGGGCATATGGGCCATCTGAACAGATCGCGGAGTCGCTAACCCACATGATTCATGAGGGTTCGTCGCGAAAGCGTGCAGACGCGAGGCGAGACAGGCACTCGGAGACGTGAAGCCCTGAGGCATACTCGTGCAGTATGTCGAAGGGCTGAACGGCGAGACTGTCTGTCACAGCCGCGTATCCGCGCTTGCAGCAGAAAGCTTCATGAATCATGCAGGTTAAGGTCGGAAGCAGGGAAGGTGAACCGACTTGCCAGCGGACCTTTCCGCCGGCAGTCGTATACCGTCTTACTTGAGGTGGCTGCCGGCTCCCATGAATAACAGCATGGGAATCGACAACATAAAGTTGACCCGAGAGGCAAGGAGCGCGGTCCGACCCCACTGGGCCATTTCCGCAGGTGCGGGGGTCCCCTGGGCTGCTGCCGTCACCGCCGCAATAATCTTCTTTTGGTTCGGCCAAATAATCGCATGGACATTGGCCATCATGATGATGCCCAATAACCCACCGATTCCCAGCGCGATCGCGCCGGTTCCACCTCTGGAGTACAGGTAAAGGTACAACACAATCCCCGCAAGCACCGTGACCGTCGCGCCATGACGAAACCAGTTCAGCGCGGCGGGCATCAACTTGGGAATCACGATGTTCTTGGTGGGACCGTCCAAACTCTTCATGAACGCCGCATTGATCAGGTTGAAGAAATACAGTAACCCGATCCAGGTGATCCCGGCCAAGAAATGGGTCCAGCGTAACAGCATGCCAAACCAATCGGTATCGGCACCGCCGACTCCAGGAATTAAGAGGAACCCCGCAATCAATACGATCGCGAGCGCGAATCCTACGCCCATGGTTTGCATCGGACTCTCAAGAAATTTCATAGTATCTCCTCGCTCAGTGTATTGCTAAGTCGTTGCCGGAACTGTAGGCTCCCCCTGCTTGTCAAGCGAGCCTCCTATCACGATCATGCGTTACGCCATTAATCGATCGACTGCTGCGCAAAGTTCGCGTACCGCGCTGGCAGAGATCGCCAATGCCGCCCGCTCCTCCGCCGTCAGCTCATATTCGACCACCTGTTCCGCTCCACCTCGACCCAGGCGAACCGGCACACCCACGACGACATCCATTAATCCATACTCGCCCTCGCAGAGCACCGCACAAGGCAACACCCGCTTCTGGTCCTTTATAATCGCCTCGATCATATCAACAGCCGAGGCCGACGGGGCATAAAATGCGCTGCCCGTTTTCAACAGGCCCACGATTTCGGCGCCCCCCTCGCGTGTCCGCTTCACAATCGCCTCCAACCGGTCCTTCGACATCAACTCCAAGACCGGCTTCCCCTTCACCGTCGTGTACCGCAACAGCGGCACCATCGTATCACCATGCCCGCCCAACACCATCGCAGCCACGTAGGGACCCGGCACACTCAATTCAGCGGCGATGAAGGCACGCATGCGGGCGGAGTCGAGCACTCCCGCCATACCCAAGACCCGCGACTTCGGCAATCCGCTCGCACGGTACGCGACATGAACCATGGCGTCCAGCGGGTTGGTGACGAGGATTAGAATGACGTTTGGCGATCGCGACACCAGCTCCGACACGACCGATTTCACGATCTTCGCGTTCGTGGTCAACAACTCGTCACGGCTCATCCCCGGCTTGCGAGGAATTCCTGACGTGATCACCGCCACCGAGGAGCCGGCCGTTTCATCGTAACCGTTGGTGCCCACCACGCGAGTGCTGTAGCCGCAGACTGGCCCGGCCTGGGTGATATCGAGGGCCTTGCCTTGCGGGACATCCTTCACAATGTCGACAAGCACCACCTCGTACTCGTCCTTCTCGGCCAGCCGCTGGGCCATCGTGCCGCCGACATTCCCCGCGCCCACCACCGTAATCTTCGGTCTCCCCATGCTCCCTCCGGTCCAGTTTTGAGTAATGAGTGCTGAGTTCTGAGTTGTTCTATGCGTTCTGCAACTCAAAATTCAGAACTCAGAACTCCTCAGTGTTCGTGCTCGGTCCAGCCAGCAACTTTGAAATTGATCGTGCAGACAAAATTGTCCCCGTCATAGAAATTTACTTTGATTTTCTTCTTGCCATAGGTCTTCGCCAGAAAGGCGTCCGGGTCGTCGATCAATTCCTGAAACCCTCCTGCCGGATATTCGCCGAGCTCGTGGAATACCACGATCATCCCCACCTTGACTTCTTGAAGAATCTTGGCCCAACAACGGGGATAGACCTCCCAAAACTTAGCCTCGATCAGGTCCTTCGTCGGCTCCTGGCGATCCTCCCCCGGCTTAATGGGCTGTGCAAACTTCGCCAACCGACGGACATAGGGATACTGATGCCCCGTAAACAGCTTGTGCAGCCAGGGCGGCACATTTGGCTTGGCCAGCTGATTATTCATATTGCCTGTTTTGAATGGTCAATGATGAATGTTGAATACGTGACCCATAATGAACATTCCCCATCGCTCCCATCTCACAATTCAACATTGAGCATTGAACATTCATCATTCGCGCCCCTTGCGGCGCTACGTCGTGAGTCGTTGATAGATCCGTGGCAGTCGCTTCGGTAAGGCTTCGAGATGATCGATGACCGCGAACTGCACGTCCCCGTACATTCTCCGGACATAGCCATCGGCCCCCCGATCGATTGTGATGCAAAATGGATGCACCCCACGCTGACGCGCCTCCTGTAATGCAGTCTTGGTGTCTTCCAGCGAATACTCATCGTTATAGGCGTCATCGAGCGGACGCCCGTCACTGATGAGGACGAGCAGTCGCGTCCGCGCTTCTCGCGCCAGTAATTTGGCGGTGGCATGGCGAATGGCCGCCCCATCACGGTTTTGCCGCATGGGAGTCAGTCCGCCCAAACGCTGCGCCGCCTTTCCGCCCAACTGATCGTCAAAATCCTTGATCAGAAGAAAATCCACCTGCCCGCGGCCTTGGCCCGAATAACCGTAGAGCGCATATTGGTCTCCGACCGCCTCCAGCGCTTCACACAAGAGCACCAGACCCTCTTTCTCCAGATCGATTACGCGACGGCCGCCTTCCAACTGACGACTGGTTGACCCGCTCACGTCGACCAGAAACGCGGCCGCGACATCCCGTTCTTTTCTCTCCCGCCTGACGTAGATCCGATCCGACAGGTCTGCCCCAGCCGCCCGCTCGGCGCACATACGGACGGCCGCATCCACATCGAGTTCGTCGCCGTCGGCTTGGCCCGGCACACGCCGCAACCCCGATGGCCGCAGACTTTCGAAAAATCGTCGAAGGGCCGAGACTTCACTCCCGTGCGCGCTCAACGTGGCGCCCACGATGTCACCGCTCCCCTCCTCCGCGGCACGCTCGACGACGCGACACCAGTTGAGGCGATAGTCATCGATCCCCTGATCCCATTCTGGATAGCGCACCGCACGATCGCCCGGCCCTGTCTGATCGACCGGCGCCGGCTGCTCGACCTTCAAGGCCAGAAGTTCTTCCACATGGGAAGGCAACTGCCGCCCCCCTGTAAGCCTGTCACTCTCGGTCGCCGTGCGCATTTCCTCTTGATTCCGTTGACCCTGTGCTGACGACTCCTGTGCTCCGCCGGCGGCACTCGCCATTCGTTCGATATCCTTTGACTGTTTCTGATCGTCCGATGAACATTCATCCTGGTCCTGCTGACGAATGAACTCAGGATTCATCGCTCCTCGATATACCCAGTTGGTGACGGGACGATAGTTCTCACCCGTTTGTTCGGAAGCTGAGGGGCCCACCCCCAGCTCTTCTGACGGGTCATTGGTCTGATCAGCCTGGATCATTGCCCCCTTCGGCGCCAACAGCTCTTCGAGCCGCACGTACAGCGCATGGGCTACGCGCACGGACTCTTCCGCCGTCGCAGTTGGAGCCAGAATTGCCTTGCACATCGGCCAGAGTATGGCGATCTCGTCCTTGATGGCTTCGTGAATTGCGACAGACTGTAACCCGGCGGTCGACAACTGGAGCAGTTGATCGACAACGAGTTCTTTGGCGGTCAGCCCGTGCGTCAGCGACCGCGTCGTGACTGCGTCCCGCGCGAATCCTTGTAGATCGCGCTGGAGACCCGGGTACTCCCGTTGAAGCAGAAATTCCACCCGTGCATCCTCCACGAGCATCCACAGGTCCTGGATCAGTCCCGGATGAGGATACAGACGAAATAGTGCCGCCAAGGTGTCCGGCGCAGGCTGTTTTACCAGGCCATACTTATGACGCAGGACCAGGACCAAGTCTGCGAACGGCTCAAGAGTCAGCCGGTATGTTCCAAACTCCATATGCCCCGCTTCGTGAGCCGCCATCACCAGATACAACCGTGTATTCTCCTCGGCAGTGGGGTAGCGACGGAGGAGCGCCGGCAGTGAGATGATGCGCCCGTCCTGGCTCACCATGGCCCGCGCAGATGTCTCCCGGCTCAGCGAATCGGGGAGCGCCACAATCGTCAGATCCATCCCACAGAGCCCTTGCACGAAGAGCTTCACGGTACGGGCCACTTGCCGAAGCGGCACACCGCTTAAGGCCGCTTCCACCGACGTCAACGCCTTTTGCGATTCCAGAGCAAAATAGGCCCTGGCTCCTTCGACACTGTAGGCCAAGACTTCCATCCCTGCTGTGAACCAGGCCTCGAAGCGAGCCGTAGCCTCGGCAGACTCGCCGAGCACACTCACCAATTCAGGCGCGCGCCGCAAATAGGCCAGCGCTGTGTCCGCGTCACGCTCTGCCACCAAGGATCCGTATTGCAATATTTTTAGCCGCCATCCCTCATTCGGCACGGCACGCAACAGACGTGGCGATTCCGATAACCAGGCTATGCCAGCCCCGGCATCACGTTCAGCCAGCAACGACCCGACTGTGACGACCTTGGCCCTGACCGACTGGTCTTCGAGATCGCCCAGGATGAGCGGACTGGTGCGGAGGAATTCGATGGTTGCAAAATAGTCCGTCTTGCCGAAACTATTCTGGGAGATCAGTTTTAACCCGAATGTAGCCCAGGCTCTGGCGTCCTGGATCGGCAACACGCGGCCGACCGCTGGAATTTTGCGGATGTACTCCAGCGCGACAACAAAATCGACCTGCGTCAGTTCGAACCCGATCTCTAGCCAGACCCCCAACTGATCTGGCGAGATGACCGCCACCACCTCCGGCGAGACACGGAAAAACTCCAGCGCGACGTTCGCATTCTGCTCGGCCAGTTCCAGGGCGGTTTTCAGCACCAATGATCGAATCGATGGTGACTCGATCAGACCCAGCACCAGCGGACTCTCTTTGAAAAACTTCATCCCGATCGCACCGGACGATTCGGCCAGCGCAATCCCCAGATCCAGCCAAGCCACAGCATCGCTGAGCCGATCCCGCTGTTGCAAATCGAGGAACGATTCAATCGCGGCGCGAGCGACCTTCGGCGAGACCTCAATCAATTCATCGAGCAACAGCAAGACACCTTCCACCTGATTCGGTTTCGCGGCGGCTTCGACGAGGCGGGAGACCAGATGCTGGGCCGTAGCCGGCCCCAGCTCCTCCGCCAGTTTGGCAATCAATTGCTTATGAGTGTCCGGCGTCTCCATGCTCGATCCATTCTACGGAATTTGCAGGAAGTGTTAGCCCGTATTACTCATGACGGTTCGTGGCGAAATGCCCCAGTGGCGCGCGACTAGCGCGAAGAGCGAGACTCGCGTGACGTGTTAGCCCTGTTCCTCCTTGTCGCGCTATTCCCGCCAGTCTCGCCCGTCTCGCTTGAGTCAGGTATCGACAATTACAGCAGAAGCGGTCATGAATGATGCGGAGTAGATTGTAAAGGACGCCCTAGCGCTTGTAAACTACGCCCCTGCGGTGTGGGCATGGGGCGAGATGCACGAGGCTAGATGTTTGAAGTCACCATCCTCCTCCACCTGCCCCATGCCTCTAGCCTAGAAAGGAGTTGTGATGGCTGAGCCCAAGCAAGAGAATTTCGACAAAATGTGAAAGTATGCAAAGGGATTCGTGGAGAAGAGCGGGACGACCATGCATCCCACTCCTACAGTCACCGAAGCCGTGGTCAAAGGCCTCGCGATGCACATGGACGAGCTGGGCAAACCCCTTTGCCCCTGTAACTTCTACAAGGATAAACAAACAGAAGCCAAACTCCGCCGCTGGATGTGCGCCTGCGATGAAATGCAGATCTACAAATACTGCCACTGCCTGTTATTTGTGCGGGAAGACGGCATGCCGATCACGGAATATCTCCCGGAAGGCCACGAAGGCCGGGAGGTCTACGGCATCGTCACAGATCCGACTCCCGACAAAGGTCGTGCACTGAAACATAAGGCACAGCCAAGCGCAGAACTTGTTGCCCCCAAGAGCCCCGCCAAATAGGCAATTGTTTTGAGGGAAATTTCTATTTAGATCCTTGTTTCGAGAGAGGGCGCGCCGGGTGAAATTCATTGTCCAATTCAAAGTTCATGTAGCTGAAGCCTACCGCGATGGCCTCCTAAATGAAATCGGAGATTCCAGCGGCGCATCCTATACGACGAGAGCTGATGGCCTTATCGAAATCACAGACTATGGGAACTCGGATGAAAACCTCATTAAGTCATTCCTAACGGACGAGGATGAGCGAGGAACCTTACGATATTGGCTTGAGGAATAACCCGAGCTTGAATTAGCTAGCTGGAAATTGACCTGCAATTTATCTTTCTCATTCACCCATGAGGCGGGATGGAGGGAGTGCCCCCTACTGCGCGCCCCGTTCTCACCCGCCCGAGCGCGCCGAGGCGCGCTCTTTACCCAAGCGAGGGCCTTCCAACTCCCTCCATTTAGGGGAGTGGCCAAGGCTGCCCTTTACTGCGCGCATTGAACGATATACACGCTCCTTCCAAGCTTGCTCGTTTCTCTCTAGGGATGGGGGCTGATTGATCTTCCACTGCGCGCGTCCAACGAGGGCCTTCTGAGGCCGCGCGTTGCGCGAGCACAGAAGATCATCAGGCTCCATCCCCTC
>VBOM01000473.1 GCA_005877535.1 Nitrospirota bacterium
CTGGTATCCGGGCGTCGCCAGGACCTCTTTCATCATTGCCAGGACCTTGTCGGCCTCCAACACCACAGGCAACATGCCGTTTTGGAAGCAGTTGTTGTAGAAGATGTCGGCGAAGCTCGATGCGATGACACAACGGAAGCCCTGGTCGAGGAGCGCCCACGGGGCATGTTCACGCGATGATCCGCACCCAAAGTTATCGCGCGTCAGGAAAATCGTTGCGCCCTGAAATCGCGATTGATTTAAAAAGAACGCCGGGTCCTGTGAACCGTCAC
>VBOM01000474.1 GCA_005877535.1 Nitrospirota bacterium
TATCTTCGTGAAAGCCTGCATCATCATCCTCGTGAAACGGGAGTCGTCTCTAGAAATCCGTTCGCCAATCCCCTCACGTCTAACCTCTTACAGTTCTCACGACCAATGGCGAATGTCGACGAAATGGCCCTCGACCGCCGCGGCTACTGCCATGGCCGGCGACACGAGATGGGTCCGGCCGCCGGCCCCCTGGCGCCCTTCGAAGTTTCGATTGCTGGTCGAAGCGCAGCGCTCTCCGGGCTGAAGCACGTCGGCATTCATCGCCAGGCACATACTGCAGCCGGCCTCCCGCCACTCGAATCCCGCTTCTTTGAACAGTCGGTCGAGCCCTTCCTGTTCGGCCTGCTGTTTCACGAGACCCGAACCGGGGACGACCATCGCATGAACGGTCTTCGCAACATGCTTGCCCTTCGCCAAGCTTGCGGCCAGGCGAAGATCCTCGATACGTGAATTGGTGCAGGATCCGATGAACACCGTATCGATCCTGATATCAGTCATGGGCATGTTCGGGATGAGGCCCATGTATTCCAACGCCCGCGCAGTCGCCTGACGCTGGTTCTCGTCGGTGATCGTACGCGGGTCCGGCACTCGTTGATCGATTCCAGTCACCATCCCGGGGCTTGTGCCCCAACTGACTTGCGGCGCGATGTCATCGGCCTGCATCGTGACGGTCAAATCGTATGTCGCGTTCGCATCGGTCTTGAGCTGCTGCCATGCTTGTACGGCTTGCGCGAACAGCTCTCCCTTCGGAGCCAACGGACGCCCTTTGATATAGGCGATGGTGTTCTCGTCCGGCGCGACCATCCCGGCGCGCGCGCCGCCCTCGATGGACATGTTGCAGAGTGTCATGCGCCCTTCCATGCTGAAGGCGCGGATCGCCGAGCCCGTGTACTCGATGACATAGCCGGTTCCGCCGGCTGTTCCGATCTTTCCAATGATTGCTAGAATCACATCCTTCGCCGAACAACGATCCGAGAGCATGCCGTCCACGCGGATCTCCATGGTCTTTGGTCGCTTCTGCACCAGGCACTGGGTGGCCAGCACATGCTCCACTTCGCTGGTGCCGATGCCGAAGGCCAACGCGCCGAACGCTCCATGTGTCGAAGTGTGCGAATCGCCGCACACGATGGTCGTTCCAGGCAGGGTAAAGCCCTGTTCGGGTCCGATCACGTGCACCACGCCTTGGCGGATGTCGTTCATGCCGAAGAGTGTGATGCCGAAGTCACGGCAATTCTCCTCCAGCGTCTGGATCTGTTTCGCGCTGAAGGGATCGGCGATACCCATGGTCCGGTCGGTGGTCGGGACATTGTGATCCGGCACCGCCAACGTGGCACCCGGACGTCGAGGCAGGCGACCCGAGAGCTTGAGTCCTTCAAACGCCTGCGGCGATGTTACTTCGTGGACCAGCTGACGATCGATGTAGAGCAGGGTTGTCCCGTCCGGTTCCGCCCGGACGACGTGGGACTCCCAGATTTTTTCGAAGAGAGTCTGAGCGACCATGGTGACTCCTCAATGATCGGTCTTGCTTACAAGAGTTCATGCGAGATGAGGCCATATTATACAGAGTCCTCCTATGGTCTGTACAAGAGTGCTCACCTTATTCTTGCGTTGACCAAAAAGACGTGGTACCACCGCCTGGTCGGAGGGTAAGAGTCCTCT
>VBOM01000475.1 GCA_005877535.1 Nitrospirota bacterium
GCAGACCTCTTGATCCAGGCGGGAGGGGGCCGTCGTGTTCTCCAGGGAGAGGACCTTACGCAACAAGTCATGGCACTCTTTTCTGATGACGATGGACGGGAGCGGATGGGCCGGTCGGCTCGTCTGGTGGTCGAACAAAATCAGGGGGCCTTGCAACAGACGCTGGAGGCCATCGACAGGCTGCTGATGCCGCAGCAAGGCACCAGCGGGTCTCCTCTCGCGGATCGGCCGCTTCCCCTCTTGGCAGGACGATAATAAAAAAAGTGTGGAATCCTGGGACAAAGGTCAGATGGTGGCTGATGTGGGCCGCAATCCCCTATGGGGTAGTTGCGCGGATGCGCGCGCTCCTGTACGACTGGGGCTGGTTCGGTCAGCGGAGATTACCGGTTCCAGTACTGAGCGTCGGGAATCTCACGCTGGGTGGAACGGGGAAAACTCCGGTGGTCATTGTGCTTGCCGATTGGCTCCTGGCACAGGGGAAACGGGTGGCGATTCTCAGCCGGGGCTATCGACGGACAAGTACGGATCCGTATCTGTTGGTGTCGGATGGCGAGCGCCTGCTGGTCGGCCCGAAGGAGGCAGGCGATGAACCCTTCTTGATTGCTCTGCGTTGTCCCAAGGCAATCGTTGCCGTTGGCGCCGATCGCTACGAGCTCGGTGACTGGGTCTTGAACCGATTTCCGATCGATTGCCTGGTACTCGACGATGGATTTCAACACATGGGGCTCTATCGTGACGTGAATCTCTTGCTGGTTGATGCAACGGATGTGGAGGGACTCGCGGCCCTGGTGCCGGCCGGTCGGCTCCGGGAACCGCTGCGGGCGGCAGCGCGCGCGACCGCGATCGTGGTTACGAGAGCGGACGTGCCGGCTCAGGTGACGCAGATATATCACAAGCTGCAGGCAAGGCTCGGTACGATGCCGGACCCGATTCAGGTGGTCTTTCGTCCAGAGAGTCTGGTGTCGGTGATGACCGGAGCGTCACACCTGCTCTCCTGGTCCAAGGGAAAGACAGCATTGCTCTGTAGCGGCGTGGGACATACCGGATCGTTTCGCTCCCTTGTTGAGCGAATAGGGATCAGGATTCTGGATGAAGTGGCCTATGCAGATCATCATGCCTATACAAGCCAAGATGTCGAGCGACTGCGAGCCAGAGCGACTGAACTCCAGGCCGAGCTGGTCGTGACGACGGAGAAAGATGCCTGCAAGTTGGCCGTGCTGCTCCAACGTACCGATAGCTGGTGGGCAGTCCGATTGAGCACATACGTGATAGTGGGAGAAGATCGGCTCAAACAACTCGTGTTGAGTCAACCGGACAGGATTCCAGCGGAGGCTTGTGGATAGAGAAGCCATCAAGAGAATTCTGGTACGTGGACCTAACTGGCTTGGCGATGCAGTGATGTGCGAGCCTGCGCTCCGTGGATTGCGGAGGCTGTTTCCCGACGCTCAAATCGCGCTGTTGGTCAAACCGGCTGTGGCTGATTTGTTCGCGGGCCATCCGGCATTGACGCGCGTACTGACCTACGACACCAAGGGGCGTCATGCGGGGCTGTCCGGTAAGTGGATACTGTCTGGGCAATTGCGGCGGCAAGGGTTCGATCTGGCGGTATTGTTTCAGAATGCGTTCGAGGCGGCCTTCCTGACTTTCCTCGCAGGTGTGCCTCGGCGCTATGGGTATGTGACAGACGCGCGAAGTCTGCTATTGTCCGATCCAGTCGCTGTGCCCGATCGCCGCACGCTTGTCCATCAAGTCCGTTATTATTGGGATCTGTTGAAGCCACTGGGCCTCACAGGCGATCCCCCGACACCGGAACGGCCATGAGATTGCTGCGCGTCTGCCGTCCCGATCCCTGGTCTTGTCCGGGGCGACGACGATCCGTGAATTGATGGCGGCGGTGAAACGGTGCGCCATGCTCTTCACGAATGATACCGGTCCCATGCACATCGCCTCTGCGTTCCAGGTTCCGGTTGTCGCGATCTTCGGTCCGACCGATTGGCGCACCACGGCGCCCTTTGGAAGTGCCCATGCCATTGTGCGGCAGCCGGTCGATTGCGCTCCCTGCCTGTTGCGTGAATGTCCCATCGATCATCGGTGCATGACGCGGGTTTCGGTGGATCAAGTCTATGAAGCGGCGACGAAACAGGTAGCTGGCCTCTCTGGTTCATCTCGTTTGGCTGGTTCCTCTGGTTTAAACCAGACCAACCAAACGAATCAAATAAGCCAGACAGACCAGAGGGACATTCTCGATGGTGTCACCGTATTTCTGGATCGAGATGGAACATTGATTTACGATCCAGGCTATCTGAAAGTTGCCGCTGAGCTCAAATTGTTGGCGGGGGTCGGTCCGGCCCTGGCGCGTTTGAAAGGGGCCGGGGCGAGATTAGTGGTCGTGACTAACCAATCCGGTGTTGGCCGTGGAATTGTGACCCTCAAGGATCTTGAAGCGATCCATGCCCGCCTGCAAGGTCTTTTGGAACAGGAGGATGCGGCGCTGGATGCGATCTATTTCTGCCCGCACCATCCTGACGATGGCTGCCGCTGTCGCAAACCGAATGCCGGGATGGTGGAACGGGCTGTATCGGAGTTGCAACTGGATCTCCGACGTTCCTATTTGATCGGCGATCACGCGCGCGACATACAATTGGCACACAGGGTGGGTGCCAAGGCTATTCTCCTCACACCAGCGCTGGTCGACGCGCAGTCGTTGGATAGGCTCAAGGTTGAACAGGCCATGCCGGATACCGTGGCAAAGTCCATGGCTGAGGCAGTTGATTGGATTCTGAAGGACGTGAAAATGCATCCTCCGTTAACCGTGAATCGGTCACAATACGCGGGCTAGGTCTTATGATTCACGGTTGTAACTACTCAGGTGATAGGCTGAAGGCTTTTAGGGCTCAATCATGCGTGATCACACAAAACTTCGGGCATTTGAGTTGGCTGATGAAGTAGCCATGTTGGTGTATCGGACAACCGGAGGGTTTCCAAAAGAAGAGTTGTTTGGACTGACTTCTCAAATACGGCGGGCAGCAGTTTCAGTTCCTTCTAACATTGTAGAGGGGTGTGCTCGTGACAGCGAGGCAGATTACCTCAGATTTCAATATCGCCTTCGGGTCATTGAGGGAACTACACTATCAATTAAATTTGGCGAAGCGTCTGGGCTTCTTGCGCACCGAGGATTCATCTCTGCTTGAACCCAAGGTCATAGAAACCGAGAAGGTTTTGAATGGCTTGATTCGTGCCTTGCGAGAAAATTCATAACCTTCAGCCTTCAGTCTAAGCACCTGATTTATGGAAGACTATCGCCACATCTTGTTTATCAAGCCGAGTTCACTGGGCGACATCGTACATGCGATGCCGACCTGTGCGGCAATTCGACGAGCCTATCCCAAGGCTCGACTAACCTGGCTGGTTAAGCGCCAATGGGCTGGTCTCGTCGAGCGCATCGACGGGGTAGATCGAGTATGGCCGGTGGAATCGACGCTCAAGGGGTGGCTTTCCCAGGTGTCCTCCCTTCGTGCAGAGCGTTTTGATCTCGTCGTGGACCTTCAAGGGCTCTTTCGGAGCGCCGCCATCGGGTCGCTCAGCGGGTCTCCTCTG
>VBOM01000476.1 GCA_005877535.1 Nitrospirota bacterium
GCATCCGTCCCGCAGAGCGAAGTGGCTGTGACGCGGATGATTGCATCGGTGGGGCCCGGTTTCGGATCCGGCCTGTCTGTGACGGTCAATCCTGGTTGTGCCGATGTCTTGACGAGCGCACGCATGGGCCCATTGTATACCACGGGCCCGATTCCGAAAAACTATTTTGAAATGCTAGAGCTTCGATGGTCCGCACGTGTGCCTGCGACGAGGTCAGCCGAGCAGCACACCAGGGGGACACTCCCGCAGGCTGTTCAAAAAGATCGTCCAGCAAGACCGCAGCGAGTGAAGGCCCGAGGCGTACCCTCGGGGTACGTTGAGGGTCGGAACGATGCGAGAACGACGCTGGCGGACTTTTTCAGCAGCCTGCTAGAGAAAAAACGGGTTGCGTCAGGGTTCGCGAGGTCGGTAGGATGCGAGCTATGAAGGCTCTGCACCACCGAGGTCTTGTGCTGTCGGCGTGGATCTGTTGTGTGGCACTCTTCTGTCCCTGCCTCATCGCACCGGCGCACTCCGCATCATCGCCACAGACGGCTTCTTCGTCCGGCCCCACAAAGCGGTGGGTGCAGTTCGAGTTGAGTCAAGCGGAGTCGATGGGGGATCCGCAAATCGACAAGCCCGTCACGCTGACGATTGTCCTTGGAGGCGTGACAGCGGGTATGACTCCGGTGGTGGCGACCTGTGAATCGATTGCGTTTCAAGCCCAAACGATCACGCTTGAGCCAGATGTGGAGTCGATGGCGTTGAAGGGGACGGTCACGCTCGAGCCGATCCTGATGAGTCGGACCTCCGTGCCACCCAGGGCGGCTCGAGTACAAGTGACGTTTGCTCGATCCCGCCAGGACAAACTCGAACGGTTCATGCGGCGGATCGTATATGTGACCATGGATCGTTCAGAGCCGGCCAATGAGGGTAGTGAATCACCGTCCGTTCGTCCCGAGGAATCGCAGAGCGAGGATGTCATCTTGGATGAAGTGCAACCGGCCGTGGAACCAGTCTCGACCGGCGCCTTAGCTGAGGAAGATCTGGTCCCATTTGCCTCCCCAGGGGAGGGGAAGGCGTACTGGCAGCATGTGAGTCACCTCATCAGCCGGAGTTGGGCGCGCCAGGTCCGCGGAATCCGGCATGCGCCAAGCAGCGAAACGGTGAAGGTCCTTTTCAAGATGCTTCCCAACGGCCGTGCCCAGCTGATCGAGATCGAGAAAGGTTCAGGCGCTCGCGAAATCGACGAAGCCGGAATCTATGCGGTGGTCAATGCCCAGCCGTTCTTGCCGTTTCCCAGCGAGTTGGGGGAAGACGCAGTGGACGTGCATGTGCGGATGCGAACGGGTAGTCGGGGACGGTCTCGCGAGGTGCAGTCGGTCGGGAGTCGTTCACCCAGGAAGCCTGATGCATTTAGCCAGTCTTCGAAGAAGTAGGTTGCAACCCATTCAGACCCGGTTGCGATACGTTCGACCTAGAGGGAGTAATTCATGCTGAAGAAGAGAAGGCAGAGTTGGCCTGTGCTCTAATACGAATCACGAAAAACGCGATGCCCACTTGCGGAATGCCGACTTTCTCGACGTAGAACACTATCCGACGATAACCTTTAAGATGAAGAACTACAAGAAAACCGCAGAGGGCTATACGGCGGTGGGAGACCTCACGCTGCACGGGGTGACCAAGGAAATCACCCTGGGGGGCCAGTATAATGGGGCAACGAAGGATCCCTTGGGCAATACCAGGGCTGGCTTCAGTGCGGAGGGGAAACTCAATCGGAAAGACTTCGGTATGGTCTGGAATAAGACGTTGGATAGCGGCGGGCTCGTCGTTGGCGACGAGGTCCAGATTCGGCTCGATGTTGAATGTATCAAGACGAAGCCGTAGCAGTATGCTGAAAAAGTCCACCAGCAGAGGGGGGGTGGCCCGGTGAGTCCCCTGTGCTCGCGCAACGCGCGGCCTAAGAAGGATGAGAAGGGAGCCGCCAGACCATCCTTCTTGCTCGCAGAACGCGCACGATGAAACGGTGCTCGTTCGATGCGCGCAGTGAAGGACAGTCCGGCGACTCCCTTAGGAGAGAAAGTGTGATGTTGCAGAGAAGGAAACAAGAGGCCCTCGCACGGGCTAGTGGCACGTCTCGGCGTGCCAGTGGGTGGGCGGGTGAAATAACCGTCAGGGTTGGGCGGGTGAGAAGGTCGACTTTTTGAACAGCCTGTAAAACTCCCTGTAAAGAGACGATTCGTCGTCAGTTCATCTACCTGAGAGCAACGGCCACCAGGCCGTCGGAGTCGTAAGTCAGGTTGGCGCCGGCGTGAGTGAGCGGACGGTCGGCGAACGAGTCGGCATCGCCTGGCTGCAGCACACATGCGGCATCTGTGAATTTTGCACGAGCGGGCGCGAGAACCTGTGCGAGCGCGCCAGGTTTACCGGCTACCAGGTCGATGGTGGATACGCAGAGTATGCGCTCGTCCCGGCAGCATTTGCCTATCCGATTCCGCCGGTATTCAGTGATGAAGAAGCGGCCCCCCTTCTCTGCGCCGGGATCATCGGCTACCGCGCGTTGCGCCTGAGCGGAATCCAGCCGGGCCAACGGCTCGGTCTCTATGGATTTGGAGCATCCGCTCACATTGTCATCCAGATTGCTCGTCATTGGGGCTGTCAGGTCTATGTCAGCTCGTTGAAACCGGAGCATCGACGTCTTGCAGGTGAATTGGGCGCCGCATGGGTGGGCGGAGCGACCGACAGGCCGCCGGATAAGCTCCACGGCTCGATTATCTTTGCGCCGGCAGGGGAATTGGTCCCGCCGGCCTTGCGTGCATTGGAACGCGGCGGTACGCTCGCCCTCGCCGGTATTCACATGACGCCGATTCCCTCGCTCGACTACGATCGCGAGGTCTTTGGAGAGCGGGTCATTCGAAGCGTCACGTCCAATACGAAGCAGGACGGCCTCGATCTCCTGCGCGAGGCGGCCGCGATTCCCATCAAACCCCATACCCTGTCGTTTCCCCTCGCCGAAGCCAACCGGGCTCTTCAAGAATTGAAAGCCGGAGGCTATTCGGGAGCCGGCGTGCTTGTCCTCTCGTAACCGATCCAGCAGGATGCTGAAAAAGTCCGCCAGCAGAGGGGTGATGGCCCGGTGAGTCCCCTGTGCTCGCGCAACGCGCGGCCTAAGAAGGCCCTCGCTGGACGCGCGCAGTGGCGGACTCATCCGGGTCATCCCGGGCAACGTACCCGAGCAAGCTTGGAAGGATCATCTTTGGTCACTTGCTGCGGCCTTGCTGGACAGCCTTTTTGAGCATCCTGGGCAGTGTTCTCCTGTTGTCCTAGATGTGCAAACCATTGAACTTCCACTATGCCACAATAGTTATTCCGCAGCCTGCCAGAGGAAAGCGAACATAGCTCTATGGTAGGATTTCCCGCGATGCGTCAGATTTGGTTCTTGCTTTTGTGTGCTGGTAGCCTGTCGCTTGTCGGTCTGCCTGCCTGGGCGCTGGAGTTTACTGCCGATCAAGTGACGAAGATCGGAGCAGGTCGAGGTGTATTATCAGTGGGTTGCCACGGATATTCATTTTCCGATGAAGCTGGCGAGGAAAGACGGGAGTTGGATTGTGGAGTACCAGCATGTGAAGCTGCGGTCGGTCTCGGACTCCCTCTTCAACCTGCCGGTTAGTTTTCAGCCGCTTGAAGACTTCGACAAACAAGAGACACCTGGACAGACCGGGCCTGGCATGTAACACAACAAGGAGGACGTGAGGTGCGAGTTTTCGGAATCATCGCGGGCATTGTGATAACAGGTCTGATTGCAATGGGCGGATCGGTTCACGCATTGGACGTGGCCGACGTCGTCCGGGAATGGACTCCCGAAGGAAAGAAACTTGCCGCCGAGCGGGTGAAGTTGCCTGCTCACGACGAGATGGTCCTCATCCCGGCTGGCTCATTTATCATGGGGAGCGACAGGAAGATCGACCGCAACGCCTATCCGGCGGAGTTTCCCCAGCGGAAGGTCTATCTGGACGATTACGAGATCGATACGTTCGAAGTGACCGTCGTGCAATTTCTGAAGTTCATCCTCGCCAAGGATCTGCCGCCGCTGATCGACTGGCAGTATGACGGCGGCAACTTCCAGGAGACCATGGTCAACCATCCTGTGATGCACGTGTCTTGGGCTGATGCCGATGAGTACTGCAGGTGGGCAGGCAAACGACTCCCGACCGAAGCCGAGTGGGAAAAAGCCGCGCGGGGCGAGGATGGGCGGATTTATCCCTGGGGAAATCAGCCGGCCGGCCTGTCGCGTGCAAACTTCGGGCGGACCGGTTTGTCAGGTCCTGTGCGCGATCGTCCCGAACGGCTCTTGCTCTATCCACCGATCATTTCCGTGGACAAGTACGACAATTCTGTGAGCCCGTATGGCCTCTTCCAGATGTCCGGTAACGTGGCCGAGTGGGTGGCCGACTGGTACGATCCAAAGTATTACGCGACTGCGCCAGACAAGAATCCTAAGGGACCGGAGAAGGGAACGCAGCGGAGCTTCCGTGGAGGTGGCTGGATCGACAGCACGCCGAGTGTGCGTAGCGCGCAACGTAACGGGACCGATCCCAACACCAAGATGAACTGGATGGGGTTCCGCTGCGCGCGCGACGTGAAAGAAGTAGCGGGTGTACAGGGCTGACGCGCCCATGCCTCCCGAAACGACCCTTTCGGGTTCCGGCGTCCGGAAGCCTTCGGAAATTCCCTCGGGGACTCGGTCAGTTTCCGCTTTCCTTCCCGCCGGAACCTCGAAGGGGCCCCGCTTCTCCGGAAAAGTTTGCGTCGAGCCCTGCACACCCCCGATTGAGTGGATGATGAGACGGTGAGTAGTAGCCCCGTCGCTTTAGTACAAGTCGTGTCAGATCATATGGATTGATGAGGAAGAGTGAAAACCATAACGCAAGCGTTTCGTAAGTTGTATGGCAAGCCATGTTGGGGTATGGGTTGGCATCCCAGTCCAAAATTGAACTTCGGTAAACCTCATCTTGAAATTCGTGAACCAAGATCACTCCCGCCCCGTTCGTCGACAAGCAGTCGGAAGCTTTTGTCTAGAAGAAGAGTCACTGTTCAGGGGGAATGGAGACTCTTAATCTGGTACTGCCACTGGAAGATTTTTTCGAAGAACAAACTTTTAGCGACCAATTCATCAAGTGACAAGAAGATTGAGGTTGCAGTCCATAGTTTAAGCGGGGAAAAACTCACCAAAGTCCACGTTGATTCTAATGGTCGTTTCTCCAGGTTTGTCTTTGATCTGGGGGGAGTCGTTGAAACGAGAGGCATCGGGAAGAGTGATCA
>VBOM01000470.1 GCA_005877535.1 Nitrospirota bacterium
GGGAGACGTAATCATAACCTTCGACCCGTCCTCTATCGGTGGTTTATTTGGTTTATCCTCTGCGAAGACTGGTGCTCCGGCGAGCGCGCCAGCTAATGCAACCCCTAATCCCATGAACCCGATTCGTCCCATCACATGCATCGCGACCTCCTTGTTTGAACCAGCTGATGAATGGACACTGTTGTTATCTTCCCCTGCGGGTTATCCTCCCGTCTGATTATCATCCGTTTACGGTGAAAAACATTTGCGCATTTTACTTTTCCAGGATTGTCCCAGTCAATCCGCACCTACGTGCATCGAAGGGCATCCAATCACTTACCCGGTCCAAGCTTGCTCGTCTTTCTTTGCCAAGGTGGCTGGATTAGTCCCCCATTACCCACGTAGACGCTTACCCTCTCTCAGTTCGTCACCCAACCAAGCAAGGGTGTGAGAAGCTTTCGACTACGGCCGTCGAGCGAGGCCCTTCTATTTCTTAAACCTTTCTTAAGGGGAGTGGCCAAGGTTGCCCTTTACTGCGCGCATCGAGCGACCGCTGCTTTATCGCGGGGGCTCTGCGAGCAAGAAGGGCACCTGGCCGCTCCCCTCCCTTTCCAAGCTCGCTCGTTATCTCTTCAGGGATGGAGGCTGATTGATTTTCCACTGCGCGCGTCCAACGAGGGCCTTCTGAGGCCGCGCGTTGCGCGAGCACAGAAGATCATCAGGCTCCATCCCCTCCTCTGCTGGCGCCGTCGGGAAAGAAAATTCTGTTGCTTGAACGGGGGCAGTTACTTGCGGAGAGTTGGAAACGGTGTTTCTGAAACCCGGGCGCACCAAGGCCTCTTTCACTAGAGGCCCTGGTGGCCTTGAAGATGGCTAGTCGCAGCCCTATTGCACGTCAACGGTGACGGAATGGTTGGCCGTGACAAGATCGTGGTCCTTTGTGGCGCCTTTCACGGTAACCTTGTGCGTCCCCTTGCTCAGGCCCTTAAGCTCCCCTTTAAAACCCTTCTGATACTGATCGTCCACGTAAGCATGGACATGCGTAGCTTGGGAGCCCTTGGTCAAGTCGTACTTCAGCTCAAAGCTGTCGCTGACCTTGTCCCCGTCCTTGGGAGACGTAATCATAACCTTCGACCCGTCCTCTATCGGTGGTTTATTTGGTTTATCCTCTGCGAAGACTGGTGCTCCGGCGAGCGCGCCAGCTAATGCAACCCCTAATCCCATGAACCCGATTCGTCCCATCACATGCATCGCGACCTCCTTGTTTGAACCAGCTGATCACCCAACCAAACAAGGGTGTGAGAAGCTTTCGACTACGGCCGTCGAGCGAGGCCCTTCTATTTCTTAAACCTTTCTTAAGGGGAGGGCCAAGGCTGTCCTTTACTGCGCGCATCGAGGGGCACATTCTTATTCTTATTGTGCGGCCTCTGCGAGCAAGAAGGGCACCTGGCCATTCCCCTTTCCCCCCATCGCTCCATGATGTGGTACGGTAGAGGGAAGCAGGAGCCCGACGATGACCATCCATGCACAATTTCCAGACGAACAGAGCGTCGAGGGCGCCTTCACCAGGCAACCGGATGCCTTTCTAGGCTGGGTAACCGCGAATGGTAGTTCCGGCTATCCGGCGGCGAGGGGCCGCTACCATCTCTATGTCTCATGGGCATGCCCCTGGGCGCATCGGACGATCATTGTGCGAAAACTCAAGAAGCTCGAGGACGTGATCGGCATGACGGTCGTAGACCCGATCCGCGACGAGCGGGGCTGGGCGTTCCGCGAAGGGCCTGGCCATTCGCTCGATCCTCTCAACGGATTTCAGTTCCTCAGCCAGGCCTACAAGGCCACCGATCCGAACTATCGGGGACGATTTACCGTCCCTGTATTGTGGGATACGGTGACGAAACGCATCGTCACCAATTCCGACGACGACATCATGCGTATATTCAACGGCGAGTTCAATCGATTCACCGAGAGCACGATCGACCTGTATCAGGATGGAATCAGGAAGGAGATCGACGACCTCAATACCTTCATCTACGAGAACGTGAACGACGGGGTCTATCGCGCGGGATTCGCCACATCGCAGCGGGCCTATGAACGGGCCGTGCGGCGCCTCTTCGAGGCCCTTGAGCAACTCGAGGCCCGGCTGGCGCGCCAACGCTACCTCTTCGGCTCACAATTCGTCGAAACCGACTGGCGCTTGTTCGTCACCCTCGTACGCTTCGACGTCGTCTACCACGGCCATTTCAAGTGCAACCTCCGGCGGATCATCGACTACCCGAACCTCTTTAACTACCTTAAAGACCTCTATCAGACCGAAGGCATCACCGACACCGTGAACTTCGGGCACATCAAGCGGCATTACTACATCACCCACGACAACATCAATCCGACCCGTATCGTCCCCCTTGGTCCCGACCAAGATCTGACCACCCCCCACGGCCGCGAACGCCTGCGATAACCAGCAGACCGGTTCCTCTGGTTTGTTTGGTTAGTCTTGCGGATTTGGGTGAGCCAGACTAACCAGAGAGACGAGATGAACCAGGGCAACCAGCCCGTTCTCACGCTTCGCAGGTGTCGAGAACGCTGCTGGCAGCCTTTTCAGCATCCTGATAGAGTACAATTCATTTTTTTCAGAAAGTCTGTCCCCCCCATGTCCATCCAGTGGTTTCCCGGTCACATGAATGCGGCGCGCAAAGAGGCGGCCAAGACGATGGAGGTGATCGATGTCATTGTCGAACTACTGGATGCGCGCATACCGAACGCCAGCAGCAATCCGTTGATCCAAGAGCTCCGCCTGGCCCGCCAGCGTCCTAGCCTGAAAGTGCTCAACAAGGCAGACCTCGCTGATCCCGCCGTCACTCGAGCCTGGCTCGACCTGTACAACCAGCAACCGGGCGTCAGTGCCGTGGCCCTGTCTTGTAGTCATGCGGCCGATGCCGCCAAGGTGCCCCAGCTCTGTCAGCCGCTCGCTCCCCATCGCCACAGCAGCGCAAAGCCGCTGCGCATGCTGATCATGGGAATTCCCAACGTCGGCAAATCGACCCTGATGAACCGGCTCCTCAAACGACGCGTCGCTCGCGTGGGCGACGAACCAGCCG
>VBOM01000107.1 GCA_005877535.1 Nitrospirota bacterium
AACTCGGCAGGGCTCGCTTCCAGTTGTGCCAACCCCTCCTCTGCCGTGGCAACTCCGCACACCTGGTGCCCCTTCTTCTCGAGCATCGTGACCAACGCCCTGCGGATATTGATCTCGTCATCCACGACGAGAATGTGTGCATGTGGATTCATGAGGTCACCGTCACGGGTTGCGCCTCTTCGACTGCAACAGGAAACGTCAATACCGCGGTGGTGCCGATCCCCGGCATGCTGGATACCTGGATGGTTCCACCATGATCTTCCATGATGCGATAGGCGATGGCGAGACCCAGACCGGTTCCGCTGGACTTCGTCGTATAGAACGGTTCAAACACCCGCGCGAGCTCTTCTTTCTTGATGCCGATCCCCGTGTCAGTCACCGACACCACGAGCCAGCGTATGCCGTGGGTGTGACGTGCCTCGGCCGCGACGCGGCAAAGCCCGCCGTTGGGCATGGCATGAAACGCATTGACGATGAGGTTCACCAGAACCTGACTGATCGCCGTCTCGTCGCCCAGAACGGACGGCAACGGTTCCCCCACCGTCTGTTCGAGGCGGATCTTCCGCTCCTCCGCCTCAAATTGCATCAGCGCCTTGATGTGCTCGATCAGGGCAGAGACGTTCACCTCGTGGAGGCCGACCGACCCAGGGCGGGCGAACTTCATGAAGTTGTCGAGAATGATCGAGAGGCGGTGACATTCTGCGTTCAAGACATGGAGATAACGCGCTCCCTGCTCCGGCAGGGATGCGCACTCCCTGAGTTCCTCTTCCAATAGGTGGAGATTCAAGTCCATGGCACTCAGGGGGTTCCGCAACTCATGTGCCACTCCCGCCGACAACGTGTGTAATGCGGCCAGCTTATCCGCGATGCGGACTCGTTGCTCGAGCGCAAGCCAGTCGGTGACATCCTGAGCCTGCAGGATGACGCCGGCCGGTTCCGCATCGTCCCCTGTGAGCTCGGCCGTGCTCACTCGGATGGTGTGCGGGGTCCGGTCCTGCCTCTCATAAAGCAAATCTTGTTGGGTCACATGGCGCTGGAAACGCAGCGCACCGTCGAGCACATTCCGAATGGTCTCGCCTTCGGAAAAGACGGTTTCATACGAATGGCCCAATAACTCTGCTGACGGTCGCTTCAACACCGCTTCGGCCGTGGGATTGACGGCGGTGATTACCCCGCTGCGGTTCAGAGTCAGTACCCCGGTCGGGATACTCTGAAGGATGTTCCGCGCCAGCCCCTTCACTTCTTCGAGGGTGCTTCTGGTGCTGTCGTAGTGGAGAAAGATGATGACCGCCGCAATCCCGATCGCGCTCACCAAGAATACGAGGAGCGTTACGACGATCAGGTCACTGCGGGACTGCCAGAGAGCCGGAAACAGTTCCGTGGGAACCGTCTTGTCTTGGGTGAAACCCTGCAGGAGGAGTTTTTCCTGTTCTAGGCTAAAGAGCAAAATGACGGACACGACTAAGGCTAGAATCAAGAGGACGGACGCGATCAGCCGATAGGGAATTCTTCGGAAGAGGGTGGCTTCTGGAATAGGTCTAAACATCGCGGCGTCTCATAGAAGGATGTAAACGCGAATATGGTAACATGCAGGGTTGCAGCTGTACACGGAGCACTCTGAAAGAGAGGGCGGAATAGCCCGGGCGATCGACCTCATCCTATCCTGACGCGATGATCGACATATTTACCGATGGAAGGATAGTTCGTGACGAAGATCGCAGCCTAGAATTCATCGTTACAGAGTTCCTGCAACGTGAGGTCGTCGAAAAAGAGTGCCGGGAAGCGGCGGGCGCACCGCTCGCAATATTTGATCGCTCTTGCCTGGGCTTCGGTCGACGGACTGGCAGAATCTTTCACTCGTGTCGCCTCCTGTATCTGCCTCGGAAATAGGCTAATTCGTTGCTGGATCATCCTTCCCTAGGCGCCATGCACCTCTTCGCTGGCGGACCACTGTTCAATGGCTTCGTCGAGATTGCCGCAGCGGACCTGTAGCATCGCCAACCGATGCCGAAACATACGTTCATAGCGTCTGAGTCGTTCTGCATGGTTCCGAATGCGATTGTGTACGACAGGCCCGTTGATCCGTTCCACCGCTTCGATCCACTTTGGGGCACTGAACAGGCGGAGGCCGCTGGCACATATGGCAAGACCTTTCTCTATTGTTACAATCGCCTGGTCGGCGTACTGGACGTACTGGTAGATGGTGGCGAGCAATAGATATCCTCTCAACCAGAACGGATTGGTGTTCACTACCTCTTCGAGAATCGTGACAGCCTGCGTCATCTCCTGTCGCCCAACTGCCTTCAACACGATCTCAATCGCGTCATCAACGGCCTCGGTGGGAGGGTCCGGAACGATGCAGTCAAGTATTCTGTTCATCGTCCGCAATCGAGTCGCCAACTCAATGCTGGTCCAATCGCTCAGCATGAACGTCGTCCCCCTCCTCTCTGGTAAGCAACGCCGGTGCCTCGAGAGCACACGTATGGTTGATCGTTTGTATGTCATTGACTTTCCAAAGAAGGTGACAACTCGGGTTACTGAAGTGATAGAGGCGCCTCTCTACTTGGCTAATCGACCTCCCTCCTTCTGCAAAGATTGCCGGTTTGGAACGGGAAGGGACTGATGTCGCGTCTGAAATGGGCAGCGGGCTACCTAACTGGCAAGACGAGGGGTACGACGCCAGCGACGATGGCGATTAAATCGGCGGCTTGATGTCCGCCGCCGGGGGGAATAAAGTCATATGAGATGGATCAATTCTTTCCACAAATGAGCCACCACATCACCAGGGTGGGATTCGAGAACCAGCCGGCATTCCACATGCGCCTTCGAATACTGTCCATTCGCCGCGAGCAAGAAGATGAGATAGTAGGCCAGCCCACGACTTCCGGGCTGGCGGGTGATGAGCCATCGAAGTTTCGCCTCTTCCTCGGCAATCCTGGCTTCATAGGCAGGATTGAACCAAGGAACGTTGTCTTGCCTCATACCCATGTCAGGCCCTATCGGCATCGCGAAGCAAAGACCAGGCCTGCTGCCGTTCCACATGCTCCAGACAGTTTTCACAGAGGACAAGCTCGCTCAACTGGTCGAAGACCAGCCGAGGTTTAGGGTGGCCGCATCGCTCACATGGATTGTCCGGCTGCTCCACCTCTATTCGCTCGGGTTCGTTCATTGAAGCCATCCTTCCGTGATCGCCTATTGCTTCGAGCCGATTTTATGGCCTGACTTTGGCCTTGTCCAAACGGATGGCGCCATCCGTTCGCTTTGTGACAACGGTGGGATGTACTGGGCGCAGTAGATCCGCTGAGTACGGTCGTCCCATATCCCCTTGTTTAGAGATTTCCTGCAGACGGGGCAGTTCATGACAGTCATCGTCAGAAGTCCACTTCCGAAATTCTGAGAAGTACCATTACCTCACCGAATACACCGCAACTCGCATGCCCTGTAACTTCGAGACGAAGATGTAGAGGATTTCCAGAGATTTGAAGGAAATGTGACTCGCGTGTGTCTTGTCTGAATGTTCGCCTCGGACAGGGCTCCTGCAAACTTTGCACGAACATCTGAGAATCGATGAAGAATAGCTGAGTAGAATCACGAAGAATCGGTTCGAGCGAGAGAAACAACTATCAAGCCGCTTCAATGCAAAAGTTGCAGATGGTTTCCTCTTTTGCTGTTCAGGCCCTGTTTACACGAGTAGCAGGCCTGCGGTGCGAACCTTTTTCCAGGAGCTACTGTGGAGAAAGGTCTCGAGCTCCCGAATGGTTCCTGGGAATGTGGTGTGCGATTCCCGGAGGAGAGGGTAGGGACTTGATGATTTGTTTTGGGGTGTGGATTGTCGAATGAGATCGTCAAGCCACTGAGCCTGTTGGTTGGCGAGTGTGACGGATTGATCGCTGGTACGCCCCGGCAGAATGAGTCTCGTTCTTCTTCCGACAGGTTCACAGACCGGTAACCCGCCGAGCCAAACGAACCGCCGTTCTGCCTTTGGGTCATCTTCAGTAATTCGGCTCTTGAGCAGACGACCTACCCATGTGGAGGAGACCTGAGGCTTTGGCACAGAATGGTCAAACCACTGGCGGATGTCGAGTGTGAGCCCGCTCCCTTCAAGGTAATTCAGCATCGACCGGCGTAGCCCCTCTCCGAGCCACTCCGGTGTCTTGCCACGTTGATCGTTGTGCAGAAGATCATTCTCCGCGAAACCCTGAAACTCTGGCCCGAGGATGCGCAAGCCATGGGCAGCCGGCTTGAGCCCGATCGGGCTATGGGCTGTGGCAGTGAAACGATGCCAGAAGGCTGATTGAATCAGATTTGCCGCGAACAATTGCCGCACTCGTTCAAGTGAGTCGATCGTTTCTTGTACCGTCTCAGAGGGGCATCCGTACATGAGATAGGCATGAATAAGAATCCCTGCGTCTTTGAAGGCTGCTGCCACGAACGCAGTCTGATTGACCGTAATCCCTTTCTTGATCTTCTCTAGCAGACGGTCCGAAGCAGCCTCGAGTCCTGCTGTTACGGCGATGCAGCCGGAGGCTGCCAGGAGGCGGCACAGGTCCGGTGCGAATGCCTCTTCAAAGCGGATATTGCCCCACCATGAAATGGTGATGCCTCGTTCCAGTAGGGCCAAGGCAAGCGATTTTAACGCAGCGGGAGGCGCAGCCTCGTCGACAAAATGAAACCCCCGGTGGCCCGTCTCGTCGATCAGTTGCTCGATCTGTTGGATGAGCCGTTCGGTCGGCGTCATTTCGTAGCGGCTGATGTAGTTGAGCCCGACATCACAAAACGTACACTGTTTCCAATAGCAGCCGTGGGCGACTGTGAGTTTGTTCCAATGGCCTTCAGACCAGAGACGATGCATCGGATTCGTGCTGTCTAAGATTGTGAGGTAGTGACCCAAGGTCAGGCCGTTATAGGTCGGACAGCCGACCTCTGCCATGCTGAACTCCCGATCAGACGTATCATTCGCAAAAACCACTCGATCCTTCTCCCGATAAAACGTCCGGCAGAGTCGCGTGCGCGGTCTGGCCCCTGCCAGATGCTCGATCAGTGAGAGCAGAGGCCGTTCCCCGTCGTCGAGGGTGACGTAATCGACATAGTCGAATACCCGGGGGTCCGACAGACGGCGCAGTTCCGTATTGGCATACCCGCCGCCAAGGGCGATGGTCATGTCTGGTCGTTGGCTCTTGATCGAGTGGGCAATACGAAAGGCACCATAGAGGTTCCCTGGAAAGGGAACAGTTAGGCAGACGAGCGAAGGATTGAAACGTTTGAGATGCTCCCACAGGGATTCGAGCATGAATTGATCCGTCAACGTCGGAGGGACGGCGACCGCGTCGATGATGGTCTCAAACGATGAGGCTGCCCTGGCGATATGTTCGGCATAGCGGCTCAGGGCAAAATGGGGAGACACGGTCGCCTGGATAAGATCGGCCAGGTCTTCGAGATACAAGGTGGCGAATCGTTTCGCGCGATCCTGTTCCCCCAAGGCACGTGATGAGGCAACGCTCCCTCTCTGGCTGGCAAACCGGGGGCCTTGGGGAAGAAATCCTGGTCGGGCGAGGAGTAAGGCTAAGGAAGGATTGTGTCCTTGGAGAAATTCAACGACTGGCTCAATGGCATTCAGATAGGCCGGCTCAATTGCGAGCATCTGCCTGGCTTCACCGGGCACTTCATCTTTGCGTTCGCGCACTTGTTCAAACATGGCCTGGAGGCCCGATCGACAGAAGAGCCGGAGTACCATTTCGATGCCGAGGTCGGCTTGGGAGGCCTCGATCCCGCGACCACGGAGAAACCCTGTGAGGTAGGCGGTGGATGGGTAGGGAGTATTCAGCTGAGTGAGCGGAGGAATGAGGAGCAAGACAGAGGGCGTCGGCATGCGCTCACATACCATACCTCTTTGAACGAATGCCAGGTTCGGGTAGTATGACAATTAGAGTGGGAGACTATTGGTATTCTTGGTGCTTTATGGGCTATTGTATGGCGATCATCCTGCGGGATATTCATTTGATGCCATAACCTCTAGGCCATTGGGCTTCGTGCATGCCACAACAGTTTTTTCAGCATCCTGCTAGAGTATGATGGCTCCCTACACCCTATACAGCGACTTCAACTGTCCGTTCTGTTATGCGATGCACGAACGGCTGCATGAGATGGCCTTGCTCGATCGCTGTGAATGGCGAGGTGTACAGCATGCGTCGCATCTGCCTCGTCCAATGAAACCTTGGCAGGGTTCGTTGGGCGCTGAACTGCGCCACGAAGTGGCGGTCGTGCAGCGACTGGCACCAGGTCTGCCCATTGCGCTCCCTCCTGGTAAGCCCAATACGAGACCGGCAATCGAACAATCGGTGGCACTCCTGCTGCGTGATCAATCGCATATGATGACATTTGTGCGTGAGACATATCGGGCATTCTGGTGTGCAGGTAGGGACATCTCTGATCCGGCTGTGCTTAGGCAACTGGTCGAGCAGGTAGGAGGCTCATCAGGGATTGTGGGCACGATCAATGGCGAGGGTCGCCAGATGGCTCAAGAATGGGAAGCGGCCTGGCACGTCACAGGCCAGGCCGGGGTTCCCCTTATTGTCTCGCCGGAGGGTGAGCTCCTTGTCGGCTGCGTACCCACAGAAGAGATTCGGCGGTTCTTCGCCTGAAAAGATTAGGCTACGTCCAGATTCATCACGTAGTTCTGCATCTCCCGTCGATGCTCTTCTTCCGTGTTCTTGAGGCTCTCGATCTCCTTGCGCAGTTTCTCCAGCTCGGTCTCCTGCTGGTCCAACTTCTTGACATAGCGATTATAGAGATCGGAGTTCTGCTGGAGCCGCTGCATGTTGTCGCGGATGCGAGCATGCTCCGCCGTGATCTCGACGGTGCGTTGGTCTAGGCGCATCCTTTGGGCTCTCGCGTCGTCCAGCTTACTGCGCAATTGTACCACGCGTTGCAGCGTTTCTTTCACTTTTGGGCTGACTTCCTTCGCTTGTTGGTAATGGACGATTTGGTCGATGCCGCTTTCCATCAGGAAGATCGATTCCTGAATAGGCAGCGTTTCCTTGACGTGGAGCGTCGCGCTTTTCCCTGGATCGACCGCAACGCTAAAGCGGTACAGGTCGCGCGTCCGTTCCGTCGGTTCCTTCGGTTCGGCAAGCTTCCAATCTGCACGATAGGGCTGTTCGATCAGCACGGTCTTGGCCTTGGCGTCGCGGTTCTTCACGAGATAGGTCCGGTCTTCGACCAAACGGCGTGAGATGAGCATCGTGCCCTTCTTCAGCGAAACTGTCGCTAGTTCTTGCGTGCCACCTTCGAGTTTAGGTTCCACTTCGATCTTGAGATCGAGCGCATAGCTGATCAGCCGATCCTGTCCCGGAGGAAGGTCCTCGATCCGTGCATCGCCCGCATAGGTTCCGCTGTCGAATAGCGTGATGGGGCCTTGCATCAAATGAAGGGCAGATGTGTTTCTTAGCCGATACCCGTTCAGGGGATGTTTCGCATTGACGCTCTGATTGTAGAGCGACACTTTCTGCCCCTGGAGCGTTTGGCCGATGATGGGCAGCAGCGCGCTGGTGTGTTTGGCCAGGGTTACGGGCTGGTCGATACGATATTCGAATAGCTCGCCCTTGTCTTCAGCCATCGCTATGGAGGCCACGCCTTCCTCCAAGCTGCCCATCTCCATTTCTGCGGCGACGGCTTTTGCTGCCGGGGCATTGGCCAGACCACCTGTAAAACCTTGCGCCATCTT
The DNA here is from genome assembly GCA_005877535.1 of Nitrospirota bacterium. Classification (GTDB taxonomy): domain Bacteria; phylum Nitrospirota; class Nitrospiria; order Nitrospirales; family Nitrospiraceae; genus Palsa-1315. The sequence continues at coordinate 7,724 of VBOM01000107.1, forward strand.
GCCGAGCAGACGCTCTTTTTTCATGTCGCTGCGGGCTGGAGGGGCAGAAGCCATCGGCTTGAGTTCATCCATGGCATCACTGTACGTCTGGGGCTTGAGGTTGGCGTAGAGCTCGGACTGCACGAGTGGACGTGGGTTGTAGAGCGGTTGATACAAATCCATCGTGAAGGAAATGGGTCGTCCCGAGACAAGAGAGAGTTTCACGTTGCGCCAGTCCTGCGTGGTCTGATTCTCGACAATGGCCCAGCCTTGCAGATAGGGCGCCTTGTTTTCGTCCAAAACGAGTCGATAGGTGGTCTTCCAGACCGGGGTTTCCGTCAGGTACGCGACACGGGTCTGGCGGCTCCCGGTGCCGTCGAAGGTAATCGAAACCGTTTTCTTCTGGACGTCGTGATTCGTCGCGAGCGAAGCCAGCGCCTGATGTAGCTCAGCATTCAAGGCGGGATTGGTCAATTTGATGCGCTGCACGTTCGCCAGCGAGATTGAGCGGAACCCGTCTTCTGTCAGGAGCGTGACATATTCCTGTTCCACGATACGGTGCTGCGAGCCCTCGCCGATGGACTCCGTTTTCTTTTCCACGCCAATCATCGTGCCGACGATGGGATTGGGCGCGGTGACTTCGACCGGTTCCCCACGTACCTGAGTCAAAATCTGGCCCAGGGTCGGATTGCCGTTCAGATTGATGCCGAAGCTCCCCAGCGTCTTCGACACGGGATCGCGCGAACCGTAGGTGACGGTTGAGACCTTGCCGCCACCGAAATCTTGTACGACCAGGCTTTTCAGCATGTCGTTGATCTGCGACACATTGAAGCGCAGGTCGAGTTGCGTTCGGTTGTTCACCGTGCCGTCAAGTTGAAAATATCCCACGCCGCTGGAATAGAGCACGATCTTCGAGAGGGGAAGCGTGGGCTCATCCTCAGCCATGACAGACCAGGGGAGCAGCAGGAATGATACGAGGATCAACCGCCACACGAGGGCGTGAGCGGAGCGAATCGACCGTGCGTTCATACAGGCCTCCATCGTAGGTTGTTGCACCAGGCCGGAATGGCCACGGTGATAGGACCTAGCCATGTCATGTCGGCAAGGGGCGGATCCTTTCATCAGTCGGGTGTTGAAAAAGGCCCCCAGCGGTCTCAGCATCCTGCTAGACCGGACAGCCCCGTGATCCTGCGCGGTTGTTTTTCTGAGGTCCGGGGCCTTATAGTCCCGCCCATTAGCAATGTG
>VBOM01000472.1 GCA_005877535.1 Nitrospirota bacterium
CTGACTTTGTGTAACTTCATCAAATTAGTTCCCCCTGGGTGACCAATTCTGGTCCCCGACAGAATCACGATTCGTTGTCCCGTTGTCGCCAGTCCCTCGGTCTTCAGGTGGCGTTCCGCTTCATCGATCCGTTCATCAGTGTGAGCGATCTGCCGCATCGTGTGAGGGATCACACCCCAGTACAGCGCCATCCGCTGCCGTACGGCCTCAAATGGAGTCAATGAGATAATTGACGCGTCGGGTCGCTGCTTCGACAGCAAACGCGCAGTCGTACCCAGTTCGCTAAATGCCACGATGACGGTCGCCCCGATGGCTGAGGCTGCCGAAGAGGCCGAATGGCAAATGGCCTCCGGGAATGAGCCTTCGCCCTGTGGCGCGTCGGACGAGCCCGTACACCATGATCGAGTCCCTTCTTCTGCGGCTCGAACGATTCGGTCCATGACGCGGACTGTTTCCACCGGGTTCTGTCCGATCGCCGTCTCTGCGGACAGCATAACGGCATCAGTCCCATCAAGCACGGCATTAGCCACGTCCGACGCTTCGGCCCTGGTCGGACGCGTATGGTGTGTCATGGACTCTAACATCTGAGTGGCCGTGATCACGAGGCGGCGGCGGCGGTTGGCTTCGGCGATGATGCGCTTCTGTATGAGCGGAACCGCCTCCGGCCCCATCTCCACTCCCAAATCGCCCCGTGCAACCATCACACCGTCCGCCTGATCAAGAATCGCGTCCAAGCACTCAACCGCTTCCGGCCTTTCGATTTTCGCTATAATCGGTACGTCGCCGCCCCAGTCTGCCACTAACTTCCTTGCGGCCACCACGTCATCGGGACCTCTGACAAACGAGAGGGCCACATAGTCCACCTCCTGCGCGATGCCGAGCCGGAGATCGTCCCGATCTTTGTCTGTCAGAGTGGGAGCGCTGATGCGAGTACCAGGCAGGTTCATCCCCTTGTGCGAGGTGAGCAGTCCGCCGGTCACGACCACGCATTCGACTGCGTCGCCGATAATCCGATCGGCAATCAGCTCGATTAACCCATCGTCAATCAGGATGCGGGCGCCAGGCTGGAGATCCCGCACCAGGTATTGGTACGTCACCGGGATCTCACACATGCCGGATGGGGCTGGTTGCTGTCCGCCGAGTTGGCCGGACCGGTGCAGAGTCGTCACGAGCCTTACAGTCGTGCCGGCAACCAAATCGAGCCGGCCCTGATCGACTTCACCAACACGGATCCTCGGTCCTTGCAGGTCCTGGATGATCGCTACCGCCACACGCCGGCGATCTGCTGCTTCGCGAATAGCCTTGATCGCACTCACATGAGATTCGTGGGTCCCATGAGAAAAGTTGAGTCGCGCCGCGTCCATGCCGCTCTCAATTAACTGATCGAGCAAGGTGGGCGAATCGCTGGCGGGACCAATGGTACAAACGATTTTGGCTTTACGCATAGACAATGCTGTCACTGGTCATTGGTCAATCGGGACGCGCGCCGCGCGAGACAGGCGGGACGAGCGAAGGTTCGAGGTCCGACGTTCGGGCTTTTCGGAACTTCAAACCCCGAACGTCGAGATTCGGATCGCGCCTATCGCGCGCGGCGTGCGTCCCGGCTCTTCTCGCAATGCTGTCCGGGGATGCCATTCTAGCAAACGACCACCAGGCCCACAACGCAACCGCTGTTTCAGGCGCAGGTGCTTGGTTAATCCATGATCGAGTCGCGCCGTGACGATGAGTAGAAATAGAATCAGGACACGGACTTCACCGTGAGACGCCACGCTCCTTTCACCCTGCTACGACAACTCGCTTCCGTGCATTCGGGCGAAAATCTCCCAGTCGAACTGTTTCGGTGCCACAGCGTGGAGTGGAATCGCCTCGATGGCTCCTGGCCCGCGATAGGCCAACATGCACCCGACCACCCGCTCCGGCTCCTTGACGAGACGGCGAATCGCTTCATAAGCCATATCTTGTCCGATGGTCTTGTCCTCGGGGGTCGGAGGGGCGCCCCGTAACGTGTGCCCGAGTATCGTGGCTTTGGTTGCAGGGGTGAGGCGATATTCACCGGGGCGGGTGTGAAACTGTGGCGAGGGCAAGATGGCCGGACCCCGCCCCCATGATTTCGACAAAAAAGACGCTGCCCATGGCAGAACTGGTGGCTTTTAGCGACTCGATGGATTGATTCGCCAGAGACACGGCCGAATGAAAACCCAGGGAGGTCGTCCCCGCGAGATTATTGTCGATCGTGCCTGGAATCCCTACTGGTTGGACCCCAAATCCTTCGTAGAGCGCCCGCGCACCTCGAAGACTCCCGTCCCCACCAATGACCACCAAGGCTCCATCTTCCATATAGGGCCGAAGATGCCGCATGGTGGCCTGTTGCACCTGCTCGTCCTTGAAATCTTCGAAGCGGCTGCTCCCAATCGGACTGCTCGCATGGCTGCCCATACCGCGGGTATTCTCCTCGGTCACCACTTCGATCCAGTTGTTGGCCAGACCTAAGAACCCATGACGGACGAAGTAGACTTCCAGGCCAAACCGGTGTCCTGTCACGCGCAGTTCTTTCAACGCGGCGCCGGCACCGGCAAAATCGCCACCTGAGACCAATGCCACGATCCGCTTGATCTGTCGGGGCTTGAGCATGATCCGGTCTCTGCGTTCGCGCTCGACCTTTACCCAGGTCTCACGCGCCGTCCGTTCCCGCGCTGACAGACCCACAGCGGTGGAATAGCCGGATAAGAGTCCCTGTTCGTAAGTCAGTAGAACGACGTTGTCCTGACCCTCCTTATACTCGCCAAACTCGGTGAAGGCTTCACGAAATGGACGAGGATCGAGATAAATCATGAGCGCCCGCAGCGTGGAACTGTGGCTGTACACACACACGGCTTTCCCCTGGTGGGACTGACCCAACCGGCGGAAGCCATCGACAATATCCGCATAGACATCGAAGAAGGAATGCCCGCCCGGGTAGCTGTAGAGGGGATGTTTGATCAGGCGCTTGGCTGTCTGCACGTCCACGCCGAATGCCTTTGCGGCCTCCTCGGCTTCCACCTTCTTCTCCAGACCTGTGACCCAACCGAAATCCTGGGAGTCCAAGGCTGGATCGCAGGCGGGTTGAAGTGCCTCAGCATGGTGCGTCTGCATCAGCGCCGCGATCACCCGCTCATACAATTGCTGCGTATTGGGACTCTGGCT
>VBOM01000108.1 GCA_005877535.1 Nitrospirota bacterium
GTCTCCTGGGATACGGCCTTTACCTATGCCGCCAAGGCCATGATCATCATCGCCACGCGCTACAGCGGCGAAGCCGGCGCCCGGCGGCTCCGGGAGCAGGGGTATGCGCCGGAGATGATCGAGATGATGAAGGGGGCGGGTACCCGCTGTTTCAAGCATCGCGCCGGCATGCCGGTCCTCGGCATCCTCGGCAAGATGGGCAACACCCGTATGAACGGGGGCGTCAACGCGCTGCTGGACACCTGGATCCGGAAGGTCAGCCCGGATCAGGCCCAGGGGGGCCGCTATTGGTCGAATTATACCTGGCACGGGGACCAGAACCCGGCCCACCCCTGGTGGTGCGGGGCCCAGGGATCCGACTGCGACCTCTCCGACATGCGTTTCTCCAAGCTGAACACCAGCTGGGGCAAGAACTTCGTCGAGAACAAGATGCCGGAAGCCCACTGGAAGCTGGAATGTATCGAACGGGGCGCCCGGGTCGTGGTCATCACGCCCGAGTATAACCCCACCGCCTATCGGGCCGACTACTGGATGCCGCTGCGGCCCGCCTCGGACGGCGCCATTTTCTTGGGCGCCATGAAGATCATCGTCGATGAGAACATGCACGACGTGGATTTCCTGAAGGGCTTTACCGATTCGCCCCTGCTCGTCCGCACCGATACCTTGCAGTTCCTGGATCCGCGCGACGTGGTGGCCGAGTACCAGTTCCCGGACTTCTCCCGGAGCTATTCGGGCCGGATGCAGTCCTTGACGGCCGAGCAGGTGCAGCGGCTCGGGGGGATGATGGTCTGGGACCTGAACAAGAAGCAGGCGGTGCCGCTCCACCGGGAACAGGTCGGCTGGCACTATCAGAACAGCGGCATTGACGCGGCCCTCACCGGGACCTATCGGGTGAAACTGCTCAATGGGCGCGAAATCGATGCGATGCCGGTCTGGCAGTTGTACATGGTGCATTTTCAGGATTACGATCTGGACACCTGTCATCAGATCTGCCGGACCCCGAAGGACCTGTTGGTCCGCTGGGCGCGGGATTCTGGCTCGATCAAGCCCGCCGCGATTCATAACGGCGAAGGGACCTGTCACTATTTTCATCAAACCATTAACGCGCGCGGTGCTGCGATGGTGCTCATCGTCACCGGCAATGTGGGGAAGTTCGGCACCGGGCAGCATACCTGGGCCGGGAACTACAAGGCCGGAACATGGACGGCCACGCCTTGGTCCGGGGCGGGACTCGCGGTGCATACGGGGGAGGATCCGTTCAACATCACCCTGGATCCGAACGCGCACGGCAAGGAAATCAAGACGAAGTCGTATTACTATGGCGAAGAGGTGGGCTATTGGAACCACGGTGACACGGCCTTGATCGTCAGCACGCCGAAGTATGGTCGCAAGGTGTTCACGGGCAAGACGCACATGCCGACCCCGAGCAAGTTCCGGTGGGTGGTCAACGTCAACGTGCTCAACAATGCCAAGCACCACTATGACATGGTGCGGAACGTGGATCCGAACATCGAGACCCTGATCTGTCAGGACATCGAGATGACCTCGGACGTCAACCACAACGACATTGCCTTCGCCGCGAACTCCTGGATGGAGTTCACCTATCCGGAAATGACGGTCACGGTGTCCAATCCGTGGGTCCAGATCTGGAAGGGCGGGATCCGGCCCCTGTATGATACCCGCAACGACCTCGATTGCTTCGCCGGGGTCGCGGCCAAGTTGTCGGAGATGACCGGCGACAAGCGGATGCGCGACTACTTCAAGTTCGTCTATGAAAACCGCGTCGACGTCTATGCGCAGCGGATGCTCGATGCCTCCAGCACCTTCTACGGCTATAATGCGGACGTCATGCTGAAGTCGGAAAAGGGCTGGATGGTCATGGTGCGGACCTATCCGCGCACACCCTTTTGGGAAGAGACCAACGAGTCGAAGCCCATGTGGACGCGGACCGGGCGGTACGAAAACTACCGGACCGAGCCCGAGGCGATCGAATACGGGGAGAACTTCATTTCGCACCGGGAGGGGACGGAAGCGACCCCCTATCTGCCGAACGCCATCATGACCACCAATCCCTATGTCCGCCCGGACGACTATGGGATTCCGATCACAGCGCAGCACCACGACGACAAAACGGTGCGGAACATCAAGCTGCCGTGGCAGGAGATCAAGCGGCATGCGAACCCGTTATGGGAGAAGGGCTACCAGTTCTACTGCGTCACGCCGAAGACGCGGCATCGGGTGCATAGCCAATGGTCCGTGAACGACTGGGTGCAGATTTACGAGTCGAACTTCGGCGATCCGTACCGCATGGACAAACGGACGCCGGGGGTGGGCGAGCATCAGTTGCACATCAACCCGCAGGCGGCGAAAGACCGCGGCATCAACGACGGCGACTACGTCTATGTGGACGGCAACCCGGTGGACCGGCCCTATCGGGGCTGGAAGCCGTCGGATCCGTACTATAAGGTCGCCCGCCTCATGATCCGGGCGAAGTACAACCCGGCCTATCCGTACCACGTCACGATGGCGAAGCACGCCCCGTACGTGTCGACGCCGAAGTCGGTCAAAGGCCATGAGACGCGTCCGGACGGTCGCGCCATCGCGGTGGATACCGGCTATCAGTCCAACTTCCGCTACGGGGCCCAACAGTCCTTTACCCGGAGCTGGTTGATGCCGATGCACCAGACCGACTCGTTGCCGGGCAAGCACCCCATCGCCTGGAAGTTCAAGTGGGGCTATTCCATCGACCACCATGCGATCAACACGGTTCCGAAGGAATGCCTCATCCGGATCACCAAGGCCGAAGACGGCGGCATCGGGGCCCGCGGGCCCTGGGAGCCGATCCGGACCGGATTTACGCCGGGCCAAGAAAATGAATTCATGATCAAGTGGCTCAAGGGCGAACATATCAAGATCAAGGTGTAACCGTGCGGCGTGAGGTGCGAGACTCGCAGTATGCAGGTACAGCAACATCGCGCGAAGGGGAGTGGGATGGAGACAGAAGAACAGAACTGGCACGGTTGGAGACTTGCCTGCCTCAATCCGGCTCGTCTCGCTCATCGCGCCCGTCGCATTCGCGACTGAAAGGAGTCGAAGATGCCTGAAGTGTATAACTGGCAACTGGGGCGGAAGATGCTGTATCCCTACGAGGAGCGGCATCCGAAGTGGCAGTTTGCTTTTGTCTTCAACATCAACCGGTGTTTGGCCTGTCAGACCTGTTCGATGGCGGACAAGTCGACCTGGCTCTTCTCCAAGGGGCAGGAATACATGTGGTGGAACAACGTGGAAACCAAGCCGTACGGCGGGTACCCCCAGTTCTACGACGTGAAGATCACGCAGCTCATCGAGCAGGTGAACCCGGGCGGCCAGGTGTGGAACGTGCGGGTGGGGCGCAAGCACCATGCCCCCTACGGGGTGTTCGAAGGCATGACCATTTTCGACGCCGGGGCCAAGGTCGGCCAGGCGGCGATCGGCTACATCCCGACGGACCAAGAGTGGCGGTTCGTGAACATCTATGAAGATACGGCGACCTCGATGCGGGCGCTCGTGGAAGGGATCGACAAGACCGGCTTCTCGCGCGACGAACCGTGGAAGATGACGGGCAGCAGTCTGCCGGAGCACGAGACCTTCTTCTTCTATCTCCAGCGGATCTGCAACCACTGCACGTATCCCGGCTGCTTGGCGGCCTGCCCGCGGAAGGCGATCTACAAGCGCCCCGAAGACGGGATCGTGTTGATTGACCAGAACCGGTGCCGGGGCTACAAGAAGTGTGTGGAACAGTGCCCCTACAAGAAGCCGATGTATCGGGGCACCACCCGCGTGTCGGAGAAGTGCATCGCGTGCTATCCGCGCATCGAAGGGAAGGACCCGCTGACGGGCGGCGAGCCGATGGAAACGCGCTGCATGGCCGCCTGCGTCGGCAAGATCCGGATGCAGAGCCTGGTGCGGATCGGGGAGGACGGCCTGTGGGCGGAAGATCGGTGGCATCCGCTCTACTACGCGATTCGCGTGGAGCAGGTGGCACTGCCGCTGTACCCGCAGTGGGGCACCGAACCCAACGGCTTCTACATTCCCCCGCGGCATAGCCCGCGCGGCTATGCGCGGCAGATGTTCGGGCCGGGCGTCGATAACGCCATTGAGAAGTATCTCGTGCCCAGCCGGGAACTGTTGGCAGTGCTCCAGCTCTGGCGCGCCAGCCAGCAGATCATCTTCCGATACGATGTCATTCCGGGGCCGAAAGTGTTCGAGACCCAGATCCACGGGAAACGGTTCGAGATGTACAACGATACCGTGCTGGGCTTCAACAAGTCGGGCAAGGAAGTGGCGCGGATTCAGGTGGAAGAGCCCATCTACATTCGGCCGGCCGAGCGCGTGACCTGGCTGTAAGGTTCCGCGAGCCGCGCGCAGCAACACCGGGCAGGGAGTTCTCACGAGCTCCCTGCCCGTGGTGTTTCCTCCTCCGGTGCCAGTCGTGCCGCAGACTTCATACCGAGGGTGACCCACAGCCGCTTTGGTCTTCATTGGCCTTTCGGCTCAAGTCTTGTCTACTCCTTCTGTGCACTTGACGCACCCCAGGAGGTCCAGTAGAGTTGCTGCAGCATACGAACGTTCCTCCACCACAAGCTGGGGTACCATCGGCGTGACCTCTAGTCAGCAACCATCGATTCCATTTGCTGCGCAATCCATACCTTTCGACGAGTTTCTGGCTTCAGGAAAACTCCCGGACGGCTACCTCTCCAGCGAGTATCTCGCTCAGCAATTCGTCGAGCGCCTCGTGCACTATGTCCTCAGTGTTCCAGCCGGTAGTTACACCATGGCTCAATTGGGTCAGCTCCTGGAACAGATAAACTCTCGTGCGCAGGTCCTCTTCTTCAAACGTCTCAAAGAAACCAGCCCCGAAAGCCTCAAAGACTTTGCCCCGCTCTATTACGGCTTCATGAACGAGTTTCATTCTCTCCTGTTTACCTAGCCCAGCAACTTTTCCCTTGTCGCCTTGGCAATCTCGTGTATAATCAGGTGGTTAATAATTTGCCCAAAGGAGTGACATGAATCCAACCCTACAGCGAGCAGTGACCAGCTTCTATAATCTCATCTACGAGGCCCAAACATTTGCCACCACGATGTCACGGATTGACACCGCGGAGCAGGAACATTACGCGGGACGGATCGAAGGATTAAATTGGGTGCTTGATCGCTGCCAAGAGCTCGAAGACATGGATGCGAATTTGACTCCCTCGTCCCTCCAGCGAGTTCTCACGGAAGTGAAATCCGATCTCGATCATGAATTGTCGGTTCAGCGGCGAGAAAAGGGGCGTCGTGCAGACGGCCGAGAGGAGGCTCTCAATTTTGTGGCTGATTATCTATCTAGCCTGATCACAGCAACCGACATTGAGTCAGCCAAAACGCCGGCGGTGTAACGCTCTCGCCTTCTTCAATAGCGCATACCGGACCAACTTCACCTGTCGCCTCCCATGACGCCTGGCCGATCGTAAAGATGATGCGAGAATGGATCATTTTCGCACTTTGCCTGGGAGTCGGCGGCCACATTGCGCTCGGCGTCGTCATGCATGCCCCAGGCCTTTGGCCATGGAGTACGACAGGATTCTATGGTTTATTGAGCGGACTAGCGGTCTACGGTTTGGTGCAAGCAGGGCGGGGGGTTTGGAAACTGTTCCGACACGCGCCCAAGCTCCCGTCGAAGGACGGACCCAACGCCTCTTGGTGAACAGGCGAGCATCATAGAAGCAAGACTCTAGGCATTGACACCTACTGCTTCATCTGCATGGAATTATTTTATGTCAGGTCTCCCGCGTAAACCGACCAGTCCAACATGGCCGACCGGTCTATCCCGCAGAACTGCTCGACCGCCAAGACCGGATGACTCGGAACCGGCTGACCAATTCAGATCGTTGAATGCCTCGCTGCTCTATTGTCCTTCCTGCCGAGTGGCGACCCCGACAAGGGAGCGACTTCTGCTCGTGCTCCCGACTGGGAATCTGTACGAATATCTATGCCAGCACTGCGGAACGTCGACCGGATCCAAGACCGACAATCGATAGGCGACTGGCTCGCTGTCGCGCCTCAACGACGATCGAAGTGGTGATTAGGGTTCTCACCCTCACCACGCATGGGACAGAACGTTCAGTTGAAAAGTGCTAACTGCATACTTGTCGAAGTCATTTGCACAACGGGGATCTCTGTGCAAGTTTGTGGCAGTGGCGAATTCTCGATTGCAGCAGAATCGGTCATGAAGAATGCAGGCTAGACCATGCCTTCAAGGGGGATGCCTTCTTCGATGAGCATGACAGGAATGTCTTCTCGGATAGGATATAGCATCTTCCGATCGGCTCGGATCAACCCTCCGTCGAGAGGTTCGGCGACCGGCTTATTCGCCTTATTTTTCAGTTGCCCACTGCTCACAGCCTCGTTTAACTTGGCAATTAGCGCCTCATCAGCCAAACTCACATCCTGTTTGGTGTCGGGGCAACAGAGAATGGCGAGAAGATCCTTGTCGAGATTGACCGGACGCCGTGATTCAGTGCGTTCCGCCATAACCCCCCTCCGTGTGAACCTGAGCGATATGACACGGCTAGAATAGATCACTGATATCGATGAGATCAAGTCCTGCGCGCAGACTCCATTTAGACTAGTAGGTTCTGTTACACTACAAGCCTCGCTTAATCGTATAGAAGGAAACAGGCGGCATGGCAAACACCTTATGGAGATACTCCTTGGCCGGATTGTTGTTCCT
>VBOM01000109.1 GCA_005877535.1 Nitrospirota bacterium
CCAGAACTAAAACAATTCCGTGCGCGGAAGAGACGGAAATGGTTCCGGAAACCTGTTCGCTTCCCACAATACGCCCATGGGATCAAGCCGGACCACCGCCAAACGATTCCTGCTTGGTTTGTCAGGACTCCGGATCCTCCCTTCCATCTTGCATCCTTCTACCGATAATACCCAAGGTGCCCCTTAGATCGTTCGACATGACTCCATGCCGTGGCTGCTTGTCCAAAATAATACAGAGTTTGATGAAGAATTCTTCATGATCCCTTCATGAGCCGATCATGTGACCGAGTTACAATAACACCACCAGCTAAGGACAGAGGGACGTTCTGAAGCCAAGAGCACGTCATATCACACCGACAACCGGGAGGCTGAATCATGGAACGGAGGATGGATTCAGGAGAAGCAATGCGAAACGGACCTATGGCAGAAGGTGGGAGCCGACATGCGATTCAGCCCCTTCCCGCGAGCGAGCAGTTCTGCACGAGATCCTGCGCTCGTTGCGGGGGCTTGCTCGTGAACGAGTGGTACTACGACTTGAATAACACCGGCGAACACAGCGTCGAGACACTGCGCTGCGTGCAATGCGGACACCGTGTCGATCCCGTGATCTTGCAGAACCAAACTCGACCGCCGGTCGAAAGCCAACAAGTACGGCAGGTGAGACAACGGTATTCCACTAGGACAGTCATCTTGGGCGAGCTCGCATGAGCCACAATAAAACGGACATGAACCCAATAGGCACGGGACGTCGCTAGAGGAGTATGGAATGAAGGACGGAGATGATCGAGGGGATTTGTAGTCGATTGTAATGGTAGGCGACAATATCTATACCATCTAAACCATGCCTTTCGGTGTGGTCCAAGAGCTCATCAATCACCCCCTGACCGTTCTAGGTACGAACAAGTTTCTACCGGGCTGGAATGCGCGACTCCAGAAGTCGCCAACGGTTAGAGACGGAGTTCCGTTGTGAATCTGAAAGGTCTTATTCATCGAGAGCTCGGGGAGGGGCTGACGGAAGAGGAGTTGGCCTCTGCCGTTGGGGTGTCGGTGCGGACGATTGCCAACATTCTGGTCGACGAGCTCCCGCAAGACCCGGCAGTCTGGGAAACATTTGCGCGGTATTTTCGGATCCATGCTGATTTTCTACGATCCGGTGGTCCGCCACACTCAGAGGGACTGTTCGACCTCACAGAGAGCGCCCATCCCTCCCCCCTCGGCCCGATGAGGAAGGTGCCGCTTCTTAGATGGGATCAGATTGACCAGATGGTTACGAGCGGAGAGGTGCCTCGTCTCATCCAGGCTGAAGCGTTGCTTGAAACAGACGTTCCAGGGCAGCGTACCTTCGCCATGCAGGTCAGAGACAATTCCATGCAGCCTCTCTTCAGTGAAGGCGAGATCATTTTCATCAATCCAGATCTTCCCAGTGAGCCTGGTCATTACGTGGTGGTCGAGTGTGAGGACGGCCGTCCCGAGAGGGCACTCTTACGGCAGCTCAAGGAAATCGGCGGGCAGGCCATTCTTCATCCGCTCAACCGGCGGTATGAAGACCTCTCCGTGACGAAAGATCAGCGTATCTGGGGCCGGGTCGTGCGGTTGCGGAAGAATCTTTGAAGCACGAGGGTGGGCATGAAGACGTGCAATATGAAAACCCTGAAGCCCAAGAGACACTAGGGCCTGATCTCACTTTCTCGTTTCGTTCTAAATCGCATACAGAGGAGTCAGTGGCTGGGAAAGAATTGTTCAAATACGATGGGAAACGATAGTTCTGCGGGTCGAATCACTATGGGACAGGTTCTAGCAGGCATGGTTGCTATCCTCTCAATTCATGCACCTGATGGCGTTTCACGAACGACGGCTGAAGCGGACTGATTTTTTGACTATCCTACGTGGTGTGCTCCTGTTGTCTTAAATGTGCGGGCCAATGAGTTTCTACCGTGTCACAATAGGTTTCACAGGCTGCTAGAGCCGCTCGCCGTACTTGCGATAGTGCTCTTTTTTTGCTTCGTCGATCCACTTATCCCGCTTGATCCGGTCGGGGGCGGTGTAGAGTTTCTTCGCGACCCTGGCGATATCCTCCGGCTTCCAGCGCGCAATCTGGACGAAGGTGTGCATTCCCATCCTGTTCAGGGTCCGCGCAAAGACGGGACCGATCCCGTGAATCTTCTTCAGGTCGTCTTTTTGTCCGTTTTTCCTTCCTTTCGCCTGTTCCATATGCAGGCTGAGTTGGTTTCCATTCTGACGAGTCTGGCGAGGCACCACGGGTCTCCCATCGGTCTTGACACGGAGTGCGGCCCGCACTTCAACCAGGCGTTTCCTGAGGCGGCTGATCTGCTCTTCCTTTTCTCCTACCACCTTCACCTGGCCCGCCAGGTCCTGCTGTTGCGCTTCGAGTTCTTGAATCTGGTGCTGCAGGACGTCGATCCGTTTGTCTCGCTCGTGGAGGAGTTGTTCAACGAGCAGGATCTGGGCTCGGAGTTGGTCCTCTGTCGCAAGCTGTTTTTGTAACTTGGCGATCTGTGCTTCGTGTTGTGTGAGGCTGTGGGCATATTTCGTCTCCCACTGTGTCAGTGATGCCTCTCGCTCCTTCAGCTGCGGTTGGAGGCGTTCGAGTTCGCCGATGCGCCGGTCTCGGTCGGCCAGTTGGCTATCGAGTTGGTGCAGTGCGGCTCGATGCTCGGCCTCTTTCCCGGTGAGTTGTACCTCCAGCCAATGCACGCGTCCTTGGACCGGCTCCATCTCCACCACCAGGGCGCGGAGCTGTTCGAGTTGCGCAAGGCTTCCTTCGGCCTCTGTCAGCCGGTTCTGCAGGTCGAGAAGTTCCTGTTCCTTCACTTTGATGTCCTGCTGCGCTGCGGTGCACCCGGCGTTGGCCTGTCGGGCTTCCTGTGCGTAGGCGGCGATCGTCGCGTCGCTGTCGTGATACCGCTGCAGCGAGGCCTGCTGTTCGGATTCCACTGCCGCTACGCGTTGCGTGGCTGAATTGAGTTCTTCTTGAACGGCACGGAGCCGCTCGGTGGATGAGGCGAGTTCTTGTTGCGCCGATCGTGCGAGCGCTTCCGATGCGGTGAGCTTGCTTTCAGAGGCCTGGACTGTCGAGGCCGTGGCATCGAACTCGAGCTGGGCCAATTCCAGCGCCTGTTCTTTGATCTGCAAGGAAGTAGTGACGTCGGCAATGTGTTGACTCAACTTGCTGACCGTTAGGCGCTGCAAGAACCAGCCGGTAATTCCGCCGATGCCTGCCGCGACGAGGAGACATCCCAGCATCTGGCCGATGAGAATAGTCATAGGTCACCAACTCCTTTCACGCGCAATTCGATGCGCCGGTTGTGCTGGAAGCCGGCCTGCGCCTCCGCCGCCGACAGCGGTCGCGTGGCTCCATAGCCTACGGCGGTGAACTGGTTGGTCAGGCCGTGGTTGATGAAGTAGTCCCGCACAGCTTCAGCGCGACGGAGGCTGAGTTGAAGGTTATAGTCCGGTGCGCCGTACTTGTCCGTATGACCGCCAATCTCAATGGCCGTGTGGGGGGCACGACGCAATAGGGCGATCAGTTGGTCCAGTGTGGTGCGACCAGGGGAGGGTATCGTCGTGGTATTGGATTCAAACTCGATGGAGGCGTGCGAAAGGATCTCATTCAATTTCTTCTGGAGCGACAAGGAGGAAGACGGGAGCTGTGCCGTCAGAATATGGTCTTCCAGTTCGAGCCCCGTCCGAGTAAGGGGGGCAATCTCTCGTAGCACGGTGGCTTTGGCACGATCGCTGTCGACCTGGCCGCTGAGGACAATCGAGTGCCCGTCGATGATGATGGAGCCATGTTCTGTCATGTGACCCAAGACGGGGAGGACCGTGGAGACATTGCCGGCCCAGGTTGCAGGTCCCACACTCGGATCCACCGCCAATTCATCGATTACGCGGCCAGGCGTTGCGCCATAGATTTCCTGGGCTCGCTGAAGGATTGCGCCCTTGCTGGTCTCACTGGGGAGCGAGCCACGGAGGGTCAGCGTCCCCTGCTCCAAACTCGCATGAAAGGTAGCAGGGGAAAGCGACGCCGATGCAGATGGCGCGGGAAGATGGCGCGGGATGCAGACCACGCCAAGAAGAGCAAGTGCGACCGCGCCTGCGCCTAGAATCGCTCTGGGCATCATGAATCAACTCTCAGGCGGGAAGGTGGCTGATAAGCCCTGTGACCCTACCATACTGCGTGGGCTCATGCCAGACTGGATTTCTGGCCTATCCCGCATGATCCAGCAGGATGGCGCGGGGTGAAATGGATGATCGGTCTTAGGAGGGTGCGGTAAAACCATTCCGGCATTGTAGAACTTCGATGGCTTGCACGTCTAGAAGCACACCCCGGTCTGTCTGGTTCATCTGGGTAATCTCATACAACCAAACCAACGAAACAAACCGAACTGACCAAATGCGCAAGACAGGCTGGCGGACTTTCTCAGCATCCTGCTAGATGCGTGGGGATTCCATCCCCCTTGTAAGGTGCCCATTCATTTGTTATTCTTCGCCTCGCCTTCCGACTCACGTAACATCATCAGATCGTCTTCCAAGGAGTTATCTATGGCCGGCATCAAGCGGGCATTAATTAGCGTGTCAGACAAGACCGGCGTGGTGGAAATGGCGAAAGGGCTCGCGGCACTGGGGGCCGAGATCCTCTCGACCGGAGGAACTGCAAAAGCCTTGCGAGAGGCTGGTGTAAAGGTAACCGATGTGGCGGCCTACACAGGTTCACAGGAAATTCTCGACGGTCGAGTCAAGACACTACACCCTAAGATTCATGGTGGCTTACTGGCACGGCGCTCAGTGCCTACCCATGTCCAGCAGATGGAGCAGCATGGGATTGAACCCATCGACGTGGTCGTGGTCAACCTCTATCCGTTCGAGGCGACGATCGCGAAATCCCACTGTTCCTTTGAAGAGGCCATTGAAAATATCGATATCGGTGGGCCGTCGATGCTGCGTTCTGCAGCCAAGAATCACGAAGATGTTCTGGTGATCGTGGACCCGACCGACTACCAGCGCGTGCTCGAAGCGGCGAAGGCAGGGACTGTGTCGAACGAGTTACGGCGCGAGTTGGCAATGAAGGTGTTTCAACACACTGCACGCTACGACAGTCTGATCGCCGGGTATCTTGAGAAGCAGGTCCAGGGCAGTGAGGTCAAGTTTCCCAAAGTATTGTCCTTGCAATTTGAACGGGCAGCGATGCTCCGCTACGGGGAAAACCCGCATCAGCAAGGGGCCTTCTATCGAGAGTTGCATTCGTCTGAACCATCCGTATCGCGTGGGAAGATCCTGCACGGCAAGGCCATGTCGTATAACAATTTTCTCGATGCTAATTCGGCGCTCGAGCTGGCGAAAGAGTATAACGAGATTGCCGTGGCCATTATCAAGCACAACAATCCCTGCGGCGTGGCGCTCGGCGCGACGCCGCTCGAGGCCTACGTGAAGGCCCGCGTTACCGATCCCACCTCAGCGTTCGGCGGCGTGGTCGCCTTCAATCGCCCCGTGGATCTGGCCGCGGCTAAGGAAATCACCTCCACGTTTGTGGAAGTGGTCATTGCGCCTGGATTTGCGGACGATGCATTCGCAGAATTGAAGCGCAAGAAGGATCTTCGTTTGCTCGATGTCGGACCGCTTATGAACGTGAAGCAAGAGGGCTTCGATCTCAAGAAATTGGTGGGCGGCTTGATCGTGCAGGATCGGGATTTCGGTGTCTTGACCGATCTGAAAACGCTCCAGGTACCGACTCTGCGCAAACCGACGGACGAGGAATATGCCGCCTGCGCGTTTGCCTGGAAGGTATGCAAACATGTAAAGTCGAACGCGATCGTCTATGCAAAGCCGGGGCAGACGGTGGGAATCGGCGCCGGCCAGATGAGTCGGGTCGATTCGGTGAAGCTTGCAGTGATGAAAGCCCAGATGCCGATCAAGGGGTGCGTAATGGCGTCGGATGCATTCTTTCCCTTCCGAGATGGATTAGATGCCGCCGCGCAAGCGGGGATCACGGCAGTCATTCAGCCGGGCGGCTCGATTCGTGATGCCGAAATTATCAAAGCCGCAGATGAACAAGGGGTGGCGATGATTATGACGGGTATGCGCCACTTCCGTCACTAAGGAATGTTGAGCACGACTCTCCAGTGTCGTTCTCGTCTTGGCAAAATCCTCAACGTAGCCCATCGGGGAAAGAGCTGCTCTGCAGCTCGGGGCATGCGGGTGAGAAGGCTACGCCTCCGGTTTTATCTTCGCTTACGGTCTTGCTGGAAAGCCGTTTGAACATCCTCCGAAGAAAGACTTCACGCTGAAGGCTATCCCGTGAAAATTCTCGTCGTTGGCAGTGGGGGACGCGAGCACGCCATGGCGTGGAAGCTCGCGCAAAGTTCCCGCATACCCACACTCTACTGCGCGCCGGGCAATGCGGGGATCGAATCGCTCGCGACCTGTGTGCCTGTGAAAGCTGACGATATTGCCGGACTGAAGGCATTCGTGCAGTCGGAGAAGATCGATTTGACGGTCGTGGGACCTGAAGCCCCGCTTGCCTTGGGCATTGTCGACGAATTTCGCAAATCCAAGCTCAAAATATTTGGACCGACGAAGGGCGCCGCCCGCATCGAAGCCAGCAAAGTCTTCTCCAAAGAGATCATGGCCAGCGCGAAGATTCTCACGGCGACGGCGCAAAGCTTCGATCAAATCGCTCCAGCTTTGACCTATGTTGCTTTACATGAACTTCCCGTGGTGGTGAAGGCTGACGGACTTGCGCAAGGGAAGGGCGTGGTGGTCGCGACGACGCGTGAGGAAGCGGAACAGGCCGTCCGTTTTTCGATGGAGCATGCGATGTTTGGTCAGGCCGGTCGTCGCGTGCTGATCGAACAGTTTTTGGACGGTGAGGAACTGACGATTATGGCTTTCACGGATGGCCGGACGGTGGTACCGATGCTGCCGGCGCAAGATCATAAACGGGTCAGGAATGGCGATGCGGGACCCAACACCGGGGGTATGGGCGCCTATTGCCCTGCGCCGCTTGGCACCACGGCGTTGCGTGAGCTGGTCACCCGGCAGGTCCTCTATCCCGCCGTCGAAGCCCTGTTACGTATGGGTTGTCCGTTTCAGGGCGTCCTGTATGCCGGCCTCATGGTTGTGAAAGGGGCGCCATACGTCTTGGAGTTCAACGCCCGCATGGGGGATCCGGAAACACAGGTGGTGCTCCCGTTGCTCAAGACCGATTTATTGGCGGTGATCGAGGCTGTGCTCGAACATCGGCTCGATCAACTGACCGTGGAGTGGCATGATGAAACCGCAGTGTGTGTCGTCATGACGTCGGGAGGCTATCCTGGGACCTATCAGACCGACCGGCCGATTCACGGATTGCCGACTTCGACTGATGGGACGGCTATGGTGTTTCATGCGGCGACGGCACGGATCGGTACTGAAGTGGTGACGGCCGGAGGCAGGGTGCTGGGAATTACAGGACGCGGAAAAACCTTGGCAGATGCGCAAGCGGAAGCCTATCGCGTGACCAAGTCTATTGCATTTGATGGCGCTCAC
>VBOM01000110.1 GCA_005877535.1 Nitrospirota bacterium
TCCTGGACAGCGAGAGCATGTGACGACCATACAGAGATGTGCGCAAGATCTCCTGGCCCTCCACAACGATATGCACGAGTTCATGCTGGTCGGAGACAAGAAACTTGGACAGGAGAGCGTCAATGACGACGGCCATCCCATCGGTGAGAACAGAAAGAAATAAATGACCAGGGATGCCAATAACCAAAACCTTCGGATCTTGGTGATCGACGACAACGAATCTATCCATGAGGATTTTCGTAAGATCTTATTGCCGCCGAAAGATTCTGACTCGCTCGATCAGGCACGGGTGGCCTTGTTCGGAGAGACACCCAGTCTTCCGGCACAGGAGCACTACGAGCTCGAGTTCGCGGATCAGGGGCGAGAGGGGTTAGGTTTGGTCCAGAGTGCTCAACGGGAGGGGCACCCCTACGCGATGGCCTTCGTGGACATGCGTATGCCGCCTGGATGGGACGGCCTCGAAACGATCGAACATCTCTGGTATGTCGCTCCTGACCTCGAAATCGTGGTTTGCACAGCCTATGCCGATCATCCATGGGAAGACGTGAGTCGCCGAATCGGGAACACCGATAAGCTGCTCATCCTACTGAAACCCTTCAACAGCATCGAAGTTGTTCAACTGGCAAATTCGCTCACGAAGAAATGGAACATGACACATTTGCTCAATCTGCAGATTGAATGTCTCGCGTCCTGCGTGAACCAGCGAACGGCCGAATTGTGCGAAGCGAAAGACCGACTTCAAGAAAACATCGCCCGCAGGATCGCGGACACTGTGAAGGATCAGCCTCGGGACGATGCCGCGGCATCGTGTCGCGGGAAAGAAGAGTTTTTGGCGATCATGAGCCATGAAATTCTCACGCCTATTAATGAACTGGTCGGCAAGGTAGGTCTGTTGTTCGAGGATGAGAGTTTCCATGAAGCGCGAGCGGCGTTGTTCGGCGATCTGCCGCTCTTGCGGGAACCCGAACGGTTCGAACTGGACTGCGCCGATCAGGGGCAATCTGGTCTCACCTTGGTGAACCAGGCACGAAATGAAGGCCGGCCTTATGCGGTGGCGTTTGTTGATATGAGGATGCCGCCAGGGTGGGATGGCCTGGAAACCATCGAACATCTCTGGAAAGCGGACGCAGGGCTTCAGGTGGTCATCTGTACGGCATACTCCGACCAGCCGTGGGACGAAATCAAAGAACGTATCGGCCGAAACGACCAGCTGTTGATCCTCCAGAAACCGTTTAACGGTATTGAAGTGTCGCAGCTTGCCATCGCACTCTGTCGAAAATGGGATCTTGCACACGAGGTAGCAGGGCAACTGGATGAATTGAGCAAACAGGTCAACGAACGAACGGCAGAACTCCGGTGTGCGAACGAGCAACTGACACAATCCAATGCAGCCTTGGTGCGAACCGTGACGGATCTTGAAGTGGCACAAGCGGAAATTTTGCGACAAAACGACGAACTAGAGCGTCTCGCATCTCGAGACCTACTTACCGGATGCTTCAACCGCCGCGCTTTTTACGTGCAATTTGAGAAGGCTTTTGCCGAGAGTCGCGAACATGACACCGAACTTTGCTGTTTGATGGTAGACATCGACCATTTTAAACGTATTAACGACCAATTTGGACATGCGGTGGGGGATCAAGCCATCCAAGCTGTTGCCAGCTGCCTGAGCGCCGAGTTGCGATTGACGGACACCGTTGGCCGCTATGGCGGAGAGGAATTCTGTTTAATGTTTCCGCGCACCAAGCTGGCTGAAGCCGCTAATCTGGCGGAACGTCTTCGGATTCGTGTCAAAACAGAGGCTGGGGTCAGGATGCGAATGGCATCCCGCTTGGTGATCACAGTGAGTTGCGGCGTTTCATCTACGGCGTTTGGAGCGAGGACGCCCTTGGAGCTGATCGATCAAGCGGACAAGGGTCTCTATGCGGCCAAGGAAGGTGGACGGAATTGTGTCATGGCGCTTGAACCTATTATCGCCGGGTCGAACGCTTCCAATCAGGTTGAGCCGCAAGTCAGGCGGATCACTCCACGGGAGTCGAACCTACCGGCTTCACGGTAAAGGACTCTTGTCTTGTCGCCGATGTGAGGCAGCAATGCCCGATCGGTTCCACGAACGACCGTCATATTTCTTGTCGCGCCCATCCAGCCAGATTCGACGATCTCGGAGTCGAGTGTTCCTTGTCCGGAATGCCGAGGCCCGCCTTCTCGGCAGTAAAATATGGGCGCAGGCTCTAAGGCACGAGCTATCAAAGACTCTACAGCGAAGGCGCCCCTCACCTTGGATGCATATAAGACTGTCTGGGCAATTGCCGTGAGGAAAGCGGGATTGTCTGCCAATCGCGCTGACCAAGTTTGGGTTTCAGTCGAATGTGATCGCGGATGGAACTATGCCGAATACGTTGCCGGGGGCGTCCCATCAAGAAGAGACCAATATTAAGGCGATGGGATCCAAGATCGCGCCTGTCTCTATACGATGGGTGAGATCCGCGAGTGTGATGTCGGTTGGGTAGCTTCACCTTTCAATGGGCCTGGTGCGGCGAATTCTGGCTAGTCGTGCGGCTTCCACAAGTGTGTGTGCAGACGGTGAGGGTCGCAGATGAACATCCCATCTCGCTCAACGGGGCTTCCGCACGAAACCTTAGTTTTCTTGACAGAGAAGAGGAGATCGTCTATCCGTGGACAAGAGAGGGCAAGGGTTGTCGGCAAAGCGAGCATGGCAACTAGCAGGAACAGATGGTAAGGGACTGATGATATGGGCCGCATCCTGAGCTGTCCGCGGTGCCAGAAGGACGACATTTTGCGGTCTCACCCGCAATCGGCACGCGAGCACCTCGCCTCCTTCATCTTCGTGGCGCCATTCCGCTGTCTATCGTGCAGTCACCGCTTTCTGGCGTCCCATCTTTGGCTGGATCATTCCACGCATCCGATCGACCGCCGCGAACACCTCCGGATTCCCGTGCGACTCTATCTCTCATTCTCCGGGGGCAAGGTTCGCGGTGAAGGAACGGTGCTCGATCTCTCGATGGGAGGCTGTATCATCAAGTGCGGGACCCAGGTCCATGCGGACGACATCTTCTATCTGCAATTGTCGCTTGGCGACGGTGAACTTCCTCTCGAAGTTGCAGCGATGGTCCGTTCTGTGAGCGCTCGCGGCATCGCCTTCAAGTTCCTTCGGGCCGCGCAAGAGAACAAGCGCCTGCTTGCTTTCGTCCAGGCCCAGACACCGGATCAGCCGGACAAATCCTCAGGCAAAGTCGGTGTCGCAGCCTGAACAGGTCGGTGAATCCCTTGCCTCGCCATAACATCAACATCGTAAACAGAATAGGGTTCAACGTGATTAGCAGGCTGTAGAAAGACTACTTTGGCAGGCTAGAACTTCGAGGGTTTCTGCCTGGGCACTACAGAGGAATAACCCGGCAGGACGCTCAAACCTGCCGTCTTCTTCGTTTGTTGTTCGTGATGCAATTCCGGAATCTTCCGACCTGTTGCTCTGTTGAATGTTCTGAATTCGTCAGCTCGACCGAAATATTCCACTTTACGCTTCATAAGTGTCGTGAGCGACGCGGGAACGCCGCTGGACGGCCTTTTTCAACAACCTGCTAGATCGGAGTTTCCCAGGCAGAGGGAAGTGGATGGCTGTTGACCAATTCCTGGTGAGCAGCGAGATCGTAGGGTTCAATGGTGAGATCGTGCTCATCGAGCGGCTCCGGGCAGGCAGGGGAACAGAGGTAGGTACGATACGATTCAGCCTTCTCTTTCGTCGCGAACCGGCACAGCCCATATTCCGGCATCCCGGATGAGGGATACCAAAACGCCAGCTCAATCGCACTTCCCTGGTAGATGCCGAGGGTGTCGTGCTTGATCTGAAACCCGCCGGGCAAATGTGAAGAGGGTTCAAGCGACATCGGACGGCCTTGCCTCCATATCATAATCGATTTTCCCATGATAGCATGACCGATCCCCCGCGCTATAGACCGGCGTGGGCGAGAAGGAGGATAGCCATGGGCTGTCGTATTTCGGTATTCACCACCATCGCCATCACGGTTCTGTTCGTAGAACTCTCAGGGTGCGGCTACAATGATCTCCAGGGATTAGATGAAGACACAAAAGCCGCGTGGAGCGAAGTGGTCAGTCAGTACCAGCGGCGGGCCGATCTGATCCCGAATTTGGTCGCGACCGTCAAAGGCTATGCCGCGCATGAGAAGGATACGCTTGAAGGGGTGGTGCAGGCGCGTGCTCAAGCCACGGGGATTCAAGTGACGCCTGAAACATTAAAGGATCCGGCCGCCTTCGAACAATTCCAAAAAGCACAGGCGGGCCTCACGTCAGCGTTAGGCCGCCTCATCGCTATTGCAGAGAATTATCCTAATCTGAAAGCCGACCAGAACTTCCGTGATCTCCAGAGTCAACTCGAAGGGACAGAGAATCGCATCGCCGTCGCGCGCAAGCGCTACATCGAAAAAGTGGCGGAGTACAACAAAGGCGTCCGCTATTTCCCCACGAACCTGACAGCCAAGTTTATGCTTCACATGGAGGAAAAGCCGAATTTCAGCGTGGCAGATGAGAAAGCTGTGGCGAAGCCACCCGAAGTCAAATTCAACTGAGTTCACGCATTCGATGGAAGCCCTCAACATGAGCCGTGTCTGGCATGAGCCGGCGCGGCTCATGCTATGTCTCTGCCTGCTTCTCTGCCCCGTTTCGGCCTGGGCGCTCGAAGTTCCGACCTTGACAGGGCGCGTCGTCGATCTCGCACACGTGCTGCCGCCCAACATAGTCGAATCACTCACCGCACGACTCAAGGCGCACGAAGAGACCACCAGCAACCAAGTCACGGTGCTCGTGCTTCCTTCCCTCGAAGAGGAACCGCTCGAATCCTTCTCCCACCGTGTTTCGACGACGTGGAAACTGGGCCAGAAAGGGACAGACAACGGCGTCCTGCTATTGGTGGCCATGAAGGAACGCAAAATTCGTATTGAAGTCGGCTATGGTTTGGAAGGCGCACTGACCGATGCGCGGTCGGCGCAGATCATCAGACAGGAAATCGTCCCACGGTTTCGCGCCGGCGATGTGCCAGGCGGGGTGGCCGCAGGGGTGGACGCGATTCTGAAGACGATTGAAGGAACCTATCAGGCCTCCGACAAGACGGCTCCTGGGCTGGATAGCGATGCCATGGGGCAGGTCGTGGTAGCGGTGATTGTTGGATTAGTCGTCGGGTTGGGCCTCATGAACGTCCATCGCCTCCTCGGTCCGGTCGCCGGCACAGGACTCTCCGTATTACTCGCG
Source organism: Nitrospirota bacterium (assembly GCA_005877535.1). GTDB lineage: Bacteria > Nitrospirota > Nitrospiria > Nitrospirales > Nitrospiraceae > Palsa-1315. The sequence continues at coordinate 5,281 of VBOM01000110.1, forward strand.
CCTTGGCTGGTACCTGCCCTGATTACCGGTGGGGTCACCCTGTTGCTGCTCACGTTGATCGGTGCGGCCAGTGCCGGAGGAGGAGGGCGCGGACGGCATCGCGGGGATGACTGGGTTTGGTACAGCAGTCGAAATGGGGGGTGGGGCGGAGGCTCGTTCGGCAGTGGTGGGGGTGGTTTCAGTGGCGGCGGGGGCGATTTCGGAGGAGGAGGCGCCAGTGGAGATTGGTAACAGGCTGAAGTTGACCGCTGAAGAACGGGAGCGGATCCGGCTGGCCGTACAGGCGGCGGAACGGCGGACGAAAGCAGAAATCGTTCCAATGATCGTGATGCGCTCGGGTCTGTATCGCGAGGTCCGGCATTGGGTCGGTCTCGGACTCGCACTCTTGGTGCTCACTATTCTGCTCACGATTGAATCGCACTGGCTCCCGTGGGGTTGGCATGCTTCGAACGCGGCCTGGCTCCTGCTTTCGACGCTGGTGGCTTACGGGTGTGGCGTGTGGTTCGGGACCCTGTGGCCGGTCATTCGTTTCTGCGCCTCCGCAGAGCGGATGCGGCACAAAGTAAAACTCCGAGCCGAACGCGCGTTTTCTCAACATGCCGTATCACACACGCAGGAGCGCACGGGCGTGGTTATCATGCTGTCGATCCTGGAGCGACAGATCTACGTGTTGCCGGATCGATCGTTGGTTGGCCTGGCCTCGACCGACCAATGGGCGCAGGTCGTCCAAGCTGCCGTCGAACGGTTACAGGGCGGTGACATCGCCAGTGGGTTGTGCCAAGGGATCGAACGATGCGGCCTGCTGCTTGCCGACATCTGTCCTAGTCGTCAGGGTGACAACCCGAACGAATTACCGGACACATTGATCCAGGAGCCATAATCATCGGCTTGATAGACTGCCCGGCGTCGTTCCGCTAGAATCCCAATTCATGCTCGATCCTACCATGGTATCCCCAGCTCCAACGAATGCGCAGGATGAGACCCGCTCGGTGGTCAAAGCGGCCGGCTTGATCGGCGTGGCTACCTTCTCCAGCCGGATTCTCGGGTTTGTCCGCGACATGGTGTTGGCGAGGATTTTTGGCGCAACGCCTGAGGCAGATGCCTTCTTCGTTGCCTATCGTGTCCCCAACTTGCTTCGTGAGTTATTTGCGGAAGGGTCGATGTCTTCCGCCTTCATTCCGGTCTTCATGGAATATCAGACCCTCAAGTCGAAACGAGACGCCTGGGAACTGGCGAGCGCCGTCTTCACAACGCTGCTCACAATCGTGACAGGTATTACGATCCTGGGTATTATCGTCGCGTCTGGAATTGTCTGGCTCCTGGCGCCAGGGTTTCATGACGATCCAGCGAAGTTAGGCATGACGACGCTGCTCACGCGGATCATGTTCCCGTATCTGGTATTTATCAGCCTGGCCGCGCTAGCAATGGGCATCCTGAATTCCATGCGGGCCTTCGCGGCGCCGGCGTTCTCGCCTGTGTTCTTTAATATCTTTATCATCGGCTGCGCGCTCTTTTTATCGCCAACTATGTCGGAGCCGATCCTCGGCGTGGCCATCGGGGTCGTGGCGGGAGGCGCGGCGCAGTTCGCCATGCAGTTGCCCGGCTTGAGTCTACGCGGCATGTTGTTCGGATTCCGGTTCAAGCCAAGTCATCCCGGCGTGCGACGGATCGGCGCGTTGATGGTGCCGTCGCTCCTCGGTCTATCCGTGACGCAGATCAACATTACCGTGAGCACGATCCTCGCGTCCTTCTTTGTGGGCGGGCCGACCTATCTGTTCTACGGCATGCGGTTGATTCAGTTTCCTCTCGGGATTTTTGGTGTGGCGTTGGCCACGGCTATTTTGCCGACACTCTCGGCCCAGGCTGCACGCGGGGCATTGGATGAATTGCGGACGACGTTGGGATTCGGCCTTCGCATGATCCTTTTTATCATCTTACCGGCGATGCTGGGCCTGATCCTCCTGCGTCAGCCGATCGTCCATCTGTTCTTCGAGCACGGAACCTTTACGGCGCACGATACGGCCGAGACCACACTGGCGGTGCTTTGCTATTCCGTCGGCCTTTGGGCCTTCGGAGGCGTCCGCATCATTGTCTCGGCCTTCTACTCGCTGCAAGACACACGAACGCCGGCCATCTCTGCTGCAATCGCCGTTGCGGCCAACCTCGTCTTCTCACTCCTGCTGATGTCGTCTCTTGGCGCGGCCGGCCTGGCCTTGTCCACAGCTTTGGCGGCGATGGTCAATGGAGGTATCTTGCTCGCGATGCTGCACCGTCGGTTGGGCGGCGTGGAGTGGGGTTCTGTGGGGCGGTCGTCGCTGCGTGTGCTGGTCGCATCCGTGCCGTTGGTTGTGGTTTGTACCTGGGTAGCAGCGGCGCAGGTCTGGACGCATCACGGTGAATGGACGGCGAAATCGGTCATGCTTTTCGTGGCCATCGGATTGAGCGTGAGCGGTTATCTGGGTGTCCACGCCTTGCTTCGGTCAGAAGAACTCGATCTGGTATGGGGAATGGTCAGACGGAAACTGAAACGAGGAGTGGCCTGAACAATGAACAAGCGACACCCTTTACCCAAACGCCTCGCGCCTGACGCCTCGCGCGTCACTGCCTTCGTCTTCCGCACGCCCTGGGGCTGGATGGGTGTTTCTGAAACGACGAAGGGGATCGACGCTGTGGTGTTGCCGAAGGCGTCGCGCCAGGCCGTGCTTACCGAGTTGCAAGCGGCCTCATCCGTCCTGCTGGACGCCCAGGTCTCCTCACGATTGCGAGAGGCGCGGGCACAACTGATCGATTATCTGGCCGGGACGCGCAGGTCCTTCGATTTGTCATTGGACCTCTCTCGAGGGACGAGTTTTCAGCGGAAAGTCTGGCGGACCCTCCGACGCGTCTCCTACGGCCAGCTGCGATCCTATCAATGGGTGGCGGTCCGTGTTGGGGGTAGACGGTATGCCCGTGCCGTCGGCAATGCCGTGGGGGCGAATCCGATGCCGATCGTGATTCCTTGCCATCGAATTGTGGCGCAGGATACGTCGCTCGGCGGATTCTCAGGCGGCTTGAAGATTCGCACGCTTAGGATCTTTTCCGATGACCAGGGAAAGATGAATCGCTCGCTGGCGGACATCGGGGGATCGGTCTTGCTGGTTTCCCAGTTTACCTTACTGGGCAGGACGGCGAATGGCCGTCGCCCGAGCTTTGACGAGGCGGCGCCCGCGGTTGAAGCAAAGCGACTGTACGAGCAGGTCGTAGCAGACCTACGAGACAACGGTACTCACGTGGAAACAGGGGTCTTTGCCGCGCACATGCAGGTCGAGTTGCTGAATGACGGACCTGTGACTTTTGTCCTGGACAGCTGCGGTGTGAGCTAGTTTCGGCCTATGCTCAAATATGTCTCGTGAAGACCGATAGAAGGAGCATGGGCAGAGATCGGCACTTTGACCAACATCTGCTATAATGAGTTCAGGCGTTTTCGGAATGTGTGAGAGGTGGATATGGGAACGCAAGTTCCACCACAACATCCGCTCCGTCAGTTGTTCGGTGCACTGACCGAGAAAAGTTTCATGGAACATCTCGGGTGGCCCGACCCCAACGTCACCAGCTACGTCTCTAACCTGCTCGTCGACTTTGTCCATACCGACCGACTGTATAAAATCAGAAATCAGCAAGACCAACCGGTCGATACGGTGGTGGACCTCTTGTTTGAATCGGAAGTGTTGCTCCAAGCCCAATCGATGGATCGTGAACGGGACGTGCATCAGCACATCGGTGACTTTACACTCTTCATGGCCGGACTGTTTCCGGAATATCTGCGCCGCCTCAAGACGACCGGATTGATCTACCACAAGGATTTCCTCGTGGACTATATGAAGACAGGAAAGCGCTCCTACGGGATTGTCGCGCGAATGGCTGACAACCCATCAGTGGAAGAGCCCCCTCTGTTCAGAAAACTCTCCGACAACTTCGAGCTCTGTGTCACCGGTCTAGGGTTCGTGCGGT
>VBOM01000111.1 GCA_005877535.1 Nitrospirota bacterium
CTTGGTCCACGGCATTCTGCATCTCTGCGGCTACGATCATGAGCGGAGTGAAAAAGAAGCTCGCCGGATGCATCGTCGTGAACGGATGATTCTGCGGTCGGTCTCGCGGTTGTCGACAAGAGTGAATCGAATGTGCCACGTATCGCACAGCACGCATCACTAGTAGATCTATGGGATGGTTGCAGCGACTGAGTGACGGGCTCACCAAAACGCGCGATATCGTTCGCGGGTCTTTAGATCGACTGCTTGGCCGTGCGGCGGATCCTGCCCTCTTGGAGGAATTCGAAGCAGCCCTCATTGCCTCCGATCTCGGTGCCCGTGTCGTGGATCGCGTGCTGGAGCACCTCAAGACACAGCTTCAAGGGACCGATGCTTCACAACCCGGTCAAGTGTATACGGTATTGCGGGCTACCCTGCTCGATGTGCTGACACCAGTGCAAGGACTGTCGTTGGAGTCCTTGATCGAGAAAGGTCCCAAGCCCTTCGTCATCCTGGCGGTGGGGGTGAACGGTGTGGGTAAGACAACCACAATTGCCAAGATCGCGCAACGGCTCGTGCAGGCAGGGAAAGCGCCGTTGCTGGTGGCTGCCGATACCTTTCGCGCGGCGGCGATCGATCAGCTGCAAGTCTGGGCCGACCGAATCGGCGTCGAAGTAATCCGTCACCGCCATGGAGCCGATCCAGCCGCCGTTGCGTTCGATGGGATGGCCGCCGCGAAAGCACGACAAGTTAACGTGGTGTTGGTCGATACGGCCGGCCGGCTGCACACGAAATCGAATCTCATGGATGAACTCCGCAAGATCACCCGCGTCATCGCGGGGGAATGTCCTGGTGCACCGCACGAGGTTCTCCTCGTGCTGGACGCCACGGTCGGGCAGAACGCCCTGTCACAAGCCCGTCAATTCCATCAAGACGTCGGCGTTACAGGCTTGGTGCTGACGAAGCTCGATGGAACCGCTCGCGGAGGGATCGTCGTCGCGATTGCCGAGGAACTGAAGTTGCCCGTGCGGTTGATCGGAGTCGGGGAGTCGGTTGAGGATCTGCAGGATTTTCAGAGCGACGCTTTCGTGGACGCGCTCCTTGGGCCATCGACGCCGTCCTCCGCCTGGCAGGATACTAAGAAGTCTGCCAACAGTGTACTCGACACCCGTGAAGCCTAAATCGTAAACATGCAGTAACCGGTTCTGTAACGAAAGACGAACGGCGTTTCACGAACGACGGACGAAGAGGCCGGCCTCTTTGAGGATCCTACGTAACCCCCAGTGAGATCCCGTCATTTTCTTCTCAGGCAGCATCGCCTGTGTTAGGCTGAATTTGCGGAATGTCTAGACGCGGCACACCACGCGTTCCTGTCCGTGAGGTTGAAATATGGTCAAGATTTTGGTTATCGACGATGATCGCATGAACTGTGAGCTGATCCAGTCCGTCTTCACTCGGCATGGGTATCAGGTGCTGTCGGCGACGAGCGGGATCGAAGGCCTGACTCTTTTCCGACGGCAGGTCCCGCGTGTCACCATTCTTGATCTTCGTATGCCTGAAATGGATGGGTTGACCGTCCTCAAAGAAATCCGTGCATACGATCCCCATGCGCCGGTGATCATCCTGGGCGGCGGAGCGACCGAGGAGCAAGAAAATCAAGCGCGGGGATTGCGCGTTACCGATTTTATCCGAAAGGGCCTCTCGCTTGATGTGCTGGTCGAATGCGTCAACCGAGTAGTGCAGCTTCCGGCTAAAGTTCATGCCTGGCATGGACGGTGTCGAAGTGCTCAGGCAACTCCGCCAACGCGAATACACCGGCGGGGTGATCATCATCACCGGGAGTCACGACGAAGAGAGTCTAGATGAAGCCTGGGCCGTGGGGCCGCAAGAGGTCATTGGGAAGCCGATCGACTTGGAGCAAATGCTGACGTCCATCCAGCTTGTGCTCCTCTGTCGCGAATGCTAAAACTCTTCCGATGCCAATCGGAAGCAGGATTGTCTCTTTTCCCTGTCTGTTTCTCGTCGCGCTCCTCCTCAGCCACGGGACACTCGGTGTCGCCATCGCAGCCGACCCCGTCCTGCCGCGGGTCGTGATTCGACATCACGAGTTATTCGTCCAGATTGTCCCCGATCAACATGCGCTCATCGCAAAGGACAGGCTGACCCTTGAGGTGCCGCAGCCGCAGGTCCCGATTCGTTTCGCCCTCGCCCCCACGCTCCAGATCGACCGCATTGCAGTCGTGCAAGAATCGGTCGGGATGGAATCCCTGATTCACGATGTGCCGTTTAAACTCGAGCGTGGTTCCACGCCGGAGTCGGTCCAGGAGGTCACCATTCCCTCGCAGGTCATGACTGCCGGACTGGTGACGCTGGACGTTCACTATCATGGCATCATCAACGATCCGCCGAGAGATCCGCGCCATCTTCGATTTGTGACGCCCAGCGAAACCGCCGGATATATCGGGCCGGAAGGCGTCTATGTGAGCAGCGAGAGCCACTGGTATCCCGATATCCCGGAATCGGTCAGCACCTATGCGCTGCTGGTCGCCGTGCCAACGGGGTGGACCGTCGTGACTCAAGGGAAGGCAGGCGAATCGCGCGCCTGTCCCGCCGGGCTCTGTCGTAACGATCAGATGGTGACGACGGAATGGACCGTGATGCAGCCGAGCGAAGCCCTCACGCTCGTGGCGAATACATTTGTCACATCGTTCCGCGATTGGACGACTCAGACCGGCCAGAGGATTCAGCTCTCGACCTATCTCTTCCCCGACGATGCGTATCTGGCTGAGGAATATCTCGATGCCACCGCACGCTACTTGGACGTCTATATCCCTCTCCTCGGCCCCTATCCGTTCGAGAAGTTCGCCGTGGTGGAGAATTTCTTTGCGAGTGGACTCGGCATGCCCTCGTTCACCCTGCTGGGCAGCAGCGTCATTAAGCGGCATTATGTGCAACCCTACGCGCTCGGCCACGAGATCGTGCATTCGTGGATCGGCAATGGGGTCTTCAATCGCGCCGAACGCGGCAATTGGGTGGAAGGTCTGACGACATACTTGGCCAATTATTACTGGCACGAACTGATGGGGGATCGCGCGCAGGCGCGCGACCAACGCCGTCTAATGGTGCAGAGCTACAATCTCCATGTGCCCCCGGAGCGGGACTATCCGGTCGGGCAATTCACGCAGAAACAGGATGAGCATGACAATGCCATCGGCTATCAAAAGGCCTCCATGCTGTTTCACCTCCTGCGACAGGAGGTGGGAGAGGAGACGTTCTGGCGGGCCCTCATGAGCCTGGTGGCGCAATATCGTGGCAGGCATGCGGAATGGCGCGATCTTGAGCGAGTCTTTGCAGAAGAGAGCCGTCAGGATCTCCGATGGTTTTTCGCGCAATGGGTGGAACAGGATGGGGCGCCGGTGCTGTCGTTGTCGGAGGCCGTCGCCCGTCCGGTGGCGGGGAAGCCGTCGCAGACCTTTCAGCTGGAAGCCACGATTGTCCAATCGAGTAAGCCCTTTCGTCTTCCCCTTCAGTTGTTGATTCACATGGAGGGTGACCATGAGCACCTTCTGACTCTGCCGCTGCGTTCGCTGAGCGAGAGGCTCTCCGTTACCTTGCCTGCTCGACCGATCGCGATCGATCTCGATCCCGAGTTCATGACCTTCCGGCGGATTGCCCGGCAATCGTTGTCGCCGGTGCTCAATCACTATGTCACCGATCGGCGGCGATCAGTGCTGATGGCGTATACGGATGAGCCAGGCCATCCCTCGCCGTTTCGGGACGTGGTCACGCGCATCGAAGCCCAGGAGCAGCAGAGACCGGTCGGCGAGCGAACGGTGATCGCCTCGATGGCTCAGGATGGGCTGTTGCCTCGGGAAGGTTCGGTGTTAGTATTAGGCACGCCCGAGTCACGTTCGGGGATTCAAGCGATCCTGGCCAATCACTGCGGTGAACGAGCGACCTTGAGCGACAGTGGTGTTACGGTGATGGGGACGGCGCACGAAGGACCGGGGCTGGCCCTGCTGGTCAGTTGCCACCGGGTCGATCGTCCAGGCAGCGTCGTGACGGTGCTGTATGCGGCCACGCCGCAGGCCGTGGCGAAGGTGGCGCGGCTGCTCTTTTTTTACGGGTGGAATAGTTTTGTGTTGTTCAAGGATGGAGCGGTGGTTACCCGCGGGGAGTGGCCACTCGCGAGCGAAGGTACGGAGGTGCGTTTCGATGCAAGCAATCCCCTACGGTAAGTGGTGCATAATTGGACTTGTTTTTCTGTTGCTGTGTGAGCAGACGGGACAGGCAGAGGGCCCTGCGTCGAAGGCTCGGGCGATTCCCGCTCACCAGGCTGAGCGGCATCTGAAGAATATTCGCCAGCTGACGATGGGCCGGCAGAATGCCGAAGCATACTTTTCTTTCAGCGGGAACAAATTGATTTTCCAATCCACGAACAATTGGATGAAGGATACATATGCGGCCACGCTCAAACCAGCCGACCTCGGGCTGGGTTGTTATCAGATGTACGTGATGGATCTGGACAGTGAGACCGTTCGATTGGTAAGCACCGGTACAGGCGCCACGACGTGCGGATATTTTTTCCCGGGTGATCGCCGTGTGCTCTATTCCTCGACCCATGCGTCGGGGCCGAACTGTCCGCCGAAGCCGAAGCGGGACGGGGCCTACCGCTGGGCCTTGGACGACTACGATCTCTATGCCGTACGCATCGATGGTCAGGAGATGCAGCGGCTGACCTCCACGCCGGGCTACGATGCGGAGGCGACCGTGTCGCCGGACGGCAAGACGATCGTCTGGACGTCCGTTAAAGACGGAGACTTGGATCTCTATGCCATGAATCTTGATGGCTCGAAGCCTCGGCGACTGACGAACGAGATCGGCTACGATGGCGGGGCCTTCTTCTCACCGGACAGTAAGCATATCGTCTATCGGGCGTCGCATCCGACGGATCAGGCGGAGATTGACAAGTACAAGGACTTGCTCAACCAGGGGCTGGTGGAACCCGGGCAACTTGAAATTTTTGTGATGGATGCAGATGGAGGCGGCAAGCGACAGGTCACCTCGAATGGCGCCTCAAACTTTTCGCCCTTCTATTTTCCCGATGGCCAGAGGATCATTTTCTCTTCGAATATCGAAACGAAAAGCGAAGGAGGCCGACCGAGTTTTCATCTCTACGTGATCGGTGAGGACGGTCAAGGCCTCGAGCGGCTCACGTTCGACGGACAATTTAACAGTTTCCCTATGTTCTCGCCGGATGGTTCCAGCCTGGTCTGGGTATCGGATCGTCAGGCCAAGGCGCCTGGAGAGTTCAATGTCTTTCTCGCCGACTGGGTTCCCTAGCAGGATGCTGAAAAAGTCCGCCAGCGGCGTTCTCGCCGCGCTCAGAGGCTCAACGTACCGAAGCGTACGCCTCGCCTCTTCCCTTGCTGCGGCCTTGCCGGACGGCCTTTTTGAGCATCCTGCTCACGTTGTTAATCGTTGAACGTGTAAACCGACTCCATGGCTCTCTCGCGATTCGCGATTCACGATTCACGATTTACACGTGTTGCAGCCGTCCTCTTCTCCGTCAGTGCGCTCATCCTTGTATTCGTGGGGTTGTGGGAGTGGGATGTGCCGTTGACCAGGTTCGTCCGCTCCCTTTATCCACCGGTCGGCTCTATACCCAATCCCTGGCTGATTCAATTCAGCGACATCGGTGACCGCCTGGGCAAGGGGGAGTCTCTGGTGATCCTGAGCCTCGCGCTGCTGGCGATCGGGTATGGATTGAAACATACACAGTGGAAAGATGCCGGCAGGCAGAGTCTCATCGCGCACGGTCTTTCCGCGTTGATTGCCAATATTTTGAAACATGCCATAGGCCGTCCTCGCCCCAAGTTCATGCATGCCGGCAACCTCGAGTTTTCTCCAGCCGCCGGGAGCGGATGGGACTCGTTTCCGTCGGGGCATGCGGCGGCGGCGATCTCGGTTGCAACCGTGCTGGCCATAAAGTTCCCGCGAGCGAGATGGCCCATTCTCGCTGCGGCAGTGGCCATCGCCGCCAGTCGGATTCTCCGCGGGTCTCATTATCTGACCGACGTGGCCGGAGGAGCGGCTCTCGGCTGTGTTATGGGAGTGATTGCAACCCATCCCTGGCGCGAATGGCTTTCATCGGCTGGAATGGCTGTCTGCCGGATGACGCCATTTTTTGTGGCGGCGCTCGCACTGGTCTGGACGATCGTGCATATTCCGTCGGAAGCTTGGCCGTTTCAACAGCTCTTGTGGGGTGGCCTGTTACTCACCCTGGCGGGACTCGTGGGCCATGTCTTGTGGACAGTGCAGTTGTCATGGTGTCCGGCCTGGCTGTCCGGATCGCTGGCTCGCGGTCTCGTGGGACTGGGGTTAGGGATGACGACTGGCTCTCTGTTTGTCACCACCATCGTGCTGCTCGTCTGTGCGGCACATTGGTGGAATGGTCTCCCTGGTCAGATCGAGCCTCTGGCGGAGGGTCATGTGGGGTTATGGGCGGCAATGGTGGAGGGTCTGTTCGTCGCGGCCATGCTGTTAGTGCTGGTGGCGAGCTATGCACTGAAAGGCATCGTGCCGATGTAGCAGGATAATGAAAGAGTCCACCAGAGCTGCGGAGCGTGATGCGCGAGACTTGGGAGAAAAGCGCGACGTGAAGAGATTAGCTTTCCACCTCGTCCCGCCATTCCCGCCTGTCGCGCGCGGCTATCCGATCAATGGCCGAGAATGCTGGGTGGAGGTGGCGGGGTCACACCTTCTGGAATCGTCACCATCGACTGGTTGGCTAGCAGCACGTAGCCGTAGCGTTTGAGAATGGGGACCAGCCCGTTTGCTTCCGCCGGCAACTTTGATTGTGCGCTCTCCGGCAATAGGATCATCAATCTCGTTGACTCTTTCAGGGCCGACCGAATCTTGTCCTCTTCTCCGAAAGGCACGAAGAGTGTCTTGCGTTTTGCGTAAAATACGGACGACGGTCTCGTGGTGCCATATGCAATGAATTGATCCTGACGACCCAGGTTCAGCCCCGCGGCATAGGCGAGTTCCTGCGGGGGCGCGACCACATATCGATTGATGTGTGGGATCATGATCACGATGACGATCAGAACCAGACTGGCCAAGGTCGCCCCCGCCGCCCAGAACGCACCTCCACGACGTTCGTCGTTCAATCCAAGATATCCCACCAACGTCATCCCGAATAACAACAGGGTCGCAGCCAGATAGGGACCGCTACCGAGATCCACCTGTCCGGCCAAAGGAAACTCCCGCACCATCTTGGAGGCGTAGGTTGTGTAGACCGTGGGAAGGAAGGCAAAGCCGATCGCCAAGAGATACCCCAGTCCCATCAGAAGGTGAATAGAGCCCCGAATCCCTCTCGTCGTCGGATAAAGCAGGCACCGGGACCAGTACGAGGCTGTCAACATGGCGGCGGCGGGAAACAATGGACCGATATAATGGGGCAGGCGGGTCGCAGAGGCCGTGAAGAATACGAAGATGCCCACAACCCATAGGGCCGCGAAGAGGTCGAGTTCTCGCCCCGCGGTAGAGGGATAGGGGAGATCAGAGTGGAGTAGCGCGGCAGAGGGATAGCGGGATATTCCTCCGCTACTCCGCCAGTTTTTGAACGCGTGATAGAGCGGCACAGGAAGGAGCGCGCTCCAAGGAAAGAAGCCTAAGAGCAGGACCGGGAGATAGAAGAAGATGGTGCCCTGGTGTCCTTCCATCGGACTTAAGAATCGGCCGATCGTATGGGCCTTCGCGCCTGTGGCATAGGCATCGCCATGCACGAGGAACATGGCCGCATACCAAGGGACGGCGAGTAGAATGAACAGCAGCATGCCCGCAAGGGGAACCCCCTTCTGCCAATAGTCCCGCCACCGGCGCGTCCAGGTGAGATAGAGTGCCGCTGCGATGAGGGGCACGGCGAACCCGACCGGTCCCTTCGTCAGCGTGGCGAGAGCCATCCCGATATAGAATGCCCAGATGCATTGGCGTACGCTGCCTGCTCCATGCAGTCCCAGCCAGAATCCGTACAGCGATGCCGTGGTGAAAAAAATCAAGACGCTATCGGTCAACGCCATGCGTCCGATTCCAAGGATTTCCAGATTGAGCAAGAGCATCAAGCCGCCGAAGAGTGCGACGGTTTGATCGCGCTGGTGCACGAGAAACAGGTAGTGGATGAGGATCAAGCCAACTCCGAAGAGGGCGGAGGGGAACCGTGCGGCGAACTCGTTGACACCGAACAGGCGATACGACTGGTCCATCAACCAATAGAGAAAGACCGGTTTCGCGACGCGCAGCTCACCGTTGAACGTCGGTGTCAGGTGATCCCCCGACTCGAACATTTCGCGCCCGGCTTCAGCGTTCCGTCCCTCATCACGGTCGGTCAACCCCATGTCGCCGAGCCCCAGGAAGAACAAGAGTCCCGACAGGACGAGGAGGGCCAGGAGGAGCAGCGCGTGGCGAGAACGGTCGGTCGTGGTCATAGAATCGTTCGGATCGTGTGATGACTGTATACGTTGAAAGTCTTGGATCCCAAAGAATTATGTTTGTGGATTGGAGGGGCTGACTGGCCGGTTCGTCTGGCTCGCGCGAAAGATCAGCATCAGGTTGCGAATATAGACGATAGACCCAATGCTCTGTCCTGCGATGAAGACGGGATCTCTTCGATAGATCGCATAGGCCAGCGTGATGAGCCCGCCGATCAGACTCATGTACCAAAACGAGATCGGGACCTGACTCTCTGCCTTCCGTTCAGAGGCAATCCATTGGATCACCCAGCGGCCGAAAAACAGTCCTTGGCCGAGAAATCCGATGGCGAGCCAGATGGTTTCGATGCTCATGATGGAACCGTCATGCGCGACGGGCGAGACACGCGCGAAGCGCTGGACGCGCAAGGTAGCCGATTCTTATGGTCCATGGAGTTTTGTTTGTCCCGCATCTCTCGCTCTTCTCGCTCGTCCCGCCTGCCCTCGCATCACTTATCTCGGAATGTATACCGCAGCACTCTGGTCTGCATCCAGTGCATAGCGATCAGGTCGTAAAGGCTTTTGAAGAGGCGGTTGCCTACGCCGTACTTGTATATCGCAGTACTCTGGTTTGCATCCACCGCACTGCAATCAAATCATAGAGAGATGTGAATAATCGGTTACCCATGCCGTACTTGGAGATGCCGTGAATGCGTGGGTAATGCCGGACCGGCACCTCCGTGACAGTGAACCCATGCATGAGCGCGAGCGCAGGAAAGAATCGGTGCATGCCCTCGAAGAGGTGGATACGTTCCAGCACAGGTCGTCGGAATATCTTGAGTGGACATCCTGTGTCGTGGACGCCGTCGTGAGTAAAGAAGTTCCGCACACGGTTGGCAATTCTGGACGATATTTTTTTCACCAGGCCATCTTGCCGCTCTTGCCTCCATCCGCACACGAGATCGTGGGTAGCAGTATAGGGGAGGAGTTTCAAAATGTCTTGGCTGTCCTGTTGAAGATCGCCGTCAATTTCGATGATCAATTCGCCGGAAGATTGACTGAACCCCGCGTTGATCGCGCAGGTCTTGCCGTAGTTTCTGTCGAAGTGGAAGACCTGCACCTGTCGGTGCTGGTCCGCCAGGCGATCCAGTGCTTCACTGCTGCCATCGCTGCTGCCATCGTCCACGAAAATGATTTCAAACGGCCGAGTTTGCGAGGCCGCATGTGAATTCATGACGGTCAGCAGCCCCTCAATCAGTGGAATGAGATTGTCTCGCTCGTCCTTGATGGGGACGATGACGGAAGCCCATGGATGGGATGGCACGGTCATGCAGGGTAGAGATTCCTGAGGCAGAAGGGGAACCACACGCTCACGCAGGCATTCTACAGAATGCCGGAGGGAGCGTCAAACCATGCGCCGCAGTCTGCGCGACGGGCAAGAATAGGGGGAACATCAAGATGGGCGGGATCCAAAATTCATTGTTCGAGATTCAGAAAACCTCGAACTTCGGAGATCGAACCTTCACTCGGCTTGCAGTCGCGCGATTCCCGCTAGTCTCCTGACGCCGCCACGATAGTGAAGCGCATCGTACCCATCAGACTCATCTCATTGACCTGCTCTCCCACATGGATTTCCACTTTGTATCGGCCGGGTTTCCATGCGTCCTGTGGTGGGGAGAGCTTGAGATACCCGCTTTCGTCTTCGAGCGCAATGTGCATGGCATCTTGGCCGATCACCACGGTGGGATCGAGGCCGGCTACTGCTTCCGGGAAGCAGCGTCCGAACACCTGGAATCCCTGATAATGTTGGTGGAGGTGGAACACAATGAAGACTGCGGGGATATCGGAGCGGAACCGATCGGTCGGTTTGACCGGCACGATTTCGTGCGTACGATGAAAGCCCAGTTCCTCGTCGAATCCTTCCGCTGTCGTAATGGTACGGAATAGGCCTTGCGGCGGAGCGTCGAAGTCGTAGGGGGTGACGTCTTGAGGGCGGTTCTGAAAATCAGGGATCGGAGAATTCTTGGTGATCGGCAGCTCCGCTGCCAGAACTTCCGGCAGCGCCGACAGAGTGATGACAATGACCGCTGCGATCGCCCTTTGCCTCGATCGTCTCGCACCTCTCGCCATAGCGTCTTGGTACACCGACCGGCAGGGGCTGTCAAGGCAACTAACCCAAGGGGAGAGGCGAAAGGCTTGAGGCGAGGGGCGAGCGGTACGGAAAGGACGGTTGCGACTAAATTTCTGGTTCTGTTAGAATCCCCCTCCTTTAACGAAACCCGCCAGGCGAGGGATACGAGACCGTGGGCAAGAAGGGATTTAAGGATCTGCTCGTGTGGCAGTTGGCAAAAGATTTGGCGGTGAGAGTGTATTGTGTATCGGAAAGCCAAAACCTCAAGAAAGACTTCGGTCTTTGCGATCAGATTCGGCGGAGTGCGGTCAGTGTCGCGAGTAATCTGGCGGAGGGAGATGAGCGCAGCTCGGATCGAGACTCGGTGCGCTTCTTTTACATGGCGAAGGGTTCCGTCGCTGAAGTACGGACACAAATCCAAATCGCTTGGGAAGTCGGCCATCTAAGGAAGCCGGAGTACGACAGCCTTGAAGCGGAGTATGAACAGCTGGCTAAGAAGATCGGGAGTCTCATCAGGGCCCGGAGCCAAGCCTCTAGCCATTAACTAACCCCTTGCCCCTAGACTGGATTTATTTATGTTGCAGGACGCAGACGCCTTACCCCAGCTCATCGGCGACTATAAGCCGGTCGATCAGTGGCAAGTCCACATCAATAGGCTCTTCTACCGCTTCCGGGGCGATCAGATCCGCAGCTTCTACCAAACGTTTGCCTCAGTCGACCATCGGCTCGCCCATGCGCTCGCGGCAGACTATTTCGAAAAAGTCGTGAAGCGCGAAAAAACGTCAGGCGTCAGGCGCCAGGCGCCAGGCGAAAATGCGTCGGATGCACGCCTCACCCCTCACGCCTCACCCCTCACGGTGATGGAATGGGGCCCAGGCAACGGCAACCTCGCTGCCTGTTTCTTGAGCCATCTCCAGGTCCTCGATAAAGACGGAGTGATTTATCCCCGCATTCGATATGTACTGGTCGATTGGGAACAAGCAGTGCTCGATGCAGCCCTGGCTCATCCGGAACTCGCGTCTCACCGCAATCGGGTCGAGACACATCGGGGGACCGTTGACCGGCTCGACGGTGTTGCGGATGGCAGCGTGGATCGCATCATCTGTAACGAACTGTGGAACGATCTCCCGACAAAATTGATGTCGCGCAAGGCGAACGACATTGAAGAGGAGTTCCTTCGACCGAACTTGAGTGAAGCCTTGCATGCGAAGATTCCTGACTGGGCTGCCTTTGTCCGGGCGTTCGACGCCATGGATGTGGAGGCGCTCAAGAGCTTCCCCCCCTTCCTCGACGACCTAGTGTGGGAGCGGGAATATCGGACGATCGAATGGAAAGAAGTCCCCTACCGGAAGACGACCACGGATTTCCTCAAACGCATCGATGAGCAAGTGTTGGTTCCCGTCAATCTGGGAGCCTATGCCACGATCAAGGAAGCCAAGCGCCTGTTGGCTTCGAAGGCGATCGGGTTCAGCAGTTTCGACGCAGGTACGGCGGATATGAACGTGCTGAACGATCCGGAGAAGCCTTGCTATGGCCAATTTGGCGGGCAACAGAGTTTCATGGTCAACTTTGCGTTAGCCGAGGCGGTCTCCAAGCAGTTGGAGGCCGGCACGATGACGATAGAAAGCCAGCGTGAGTTTGTGGGGCGCAGCTTGGGGACCAACGTCTTGACTCTCATGGATCTCATCGCCACCCATCCTTCCGCCGGTACGAAAATGCCGCCGTGGGAACAGGACCGCTTGATGCTCAAGACCCTCCGTGCGTTGAACGAGACTTATCGTAGCCCCTATGCACGCCATTTGGACTTCCCAATTCCGTTGGAGATGCCGCCAGAGGAGCGTGAGGCACTCCAGGCTCTTGTGCGCTCGCTCACGCCGACAGGCATTCCGGACACCGTCGCCTATCTCACAGAGGAAGACAGACTGGGCTTGTCCCAGACGTGTAGACCAGTGAAACTGCGACCTGCCCCACAGTGTTTTCCCGCAGCCTATCAGGCCCAAACATCCAGATTTACTGAATTTTCGCTTGACTCAGTTCTTGTTCTTCTATAGCCTTTATAGTCTTCCCCTCGCATGAGGAAGGCCCCCACCTTTCGATTGGTCAACGCCACAGAGCGTGTGGGGTGGGTGGGACAAGAAGAGAAAGCGAGAGATTG
>VBOM01000479.1 GCA_005877535.1 Nitrospirota bacterium
ATGGGCTTCTTTGGATTTCCCGGCGAAACGAAGGAAGAAGCCTGGTCGTCGGTGCAGTTTCTGGAAGCAAACAAAGAGCATGTGCATTCGCTCGGCTTCGGTACCTTCGATTTGAGCAAGCACACGCCGGTGGCCAAGCAGCCGGAGCGCTGGGGTGTGACGGTCTATAAGAATCCCGAATGGGATCTGGCGCTCGACTATTACTACACGGTGAAGAACGGAATGAGCATCGAAG
>VBOM01000179.1 GCA_005877535.1 Nitrospirota bacterium
GCGGACCTTTTCCCCTAGCGCAATAACCATATGCTTGGCCGTTGAGCCGGTCCCGAGGCCAACGACCATCCCATCGTGGACGAATTCGACGGCTGTTAGCGCCGCGGCTTTCTTCAAGCTGTCGAGCTCCCGGCTGCTCATCATGATGCTGGGGTATGGGAGAGAGCCGCGGCGACAGAGGCGGCACCGAGGAGCGCTGTGTGCTGATTCATCACCACTTTGACCGGGATCGAACTCATCAAGCGCTTATAGCGACCTTTGTTCGTGAAGGCCTTCATAAATGTTCCATCTTTCAGCTTGGCCAGCAGCTTCGGTGCAATGCCACCGCCCAGATACACGCCGTTAAGCGTCATGGCCTTCAGGGCAAGATTGCCGGCTTCGGCTCCATAGATGGAGGCGAACAGGTCGAGCGCCTGTTTGGCGATGTCTGCCTGCCCCTTGAGCCCGGCTGCTGCAATCACAGCAGCAGGGTCGCCGGTTTTGATCTGTTCCGAGAGCTACGTCGGCTCATTCTTCCTGCTGTCGCGAATATAGTCATAGATGGCATGCAGACCGGGGCCTGACAACACACGTTCGTAACTCACGTGCAGGTAGTTACTGCGTAGATGGCGTAGCAATTCAATTTCGTTGTCATCGTTCGGTGCGAAGTCTGCATGACCCCCTTCCGACTGCATAGGTTGATAGCGTGAGCCGTTCCAGAAGAGGATAGATTCGCCCAGTCCGGTTCCTGCCGCGATCAGGGCGAGCGCCTGGTTGTGGGGTGGAGGAGTTCCGTTGTTGAGGATTTCGACTTCGTCCGATCGGAGCAATAGAATCCCGTGGGCCATGGCTTCGAGATCGTTGAGCAGCTTCACCCTCGGTATGTCGAAATGTTTCGCCAGGGTTGCGCCATCGACCACCCACGGGAGGTTGGTCGTCTGAGAATGGTTCTGAATGACGGGGCCGGCGATGCCGAAACAAGCCGCATCAATTTTCGGCGGTTCTTCCTCTGGACGCTCCGGCTCTGGCTCGGCAGCGTCGCTCTTTTCGGTTGTGAATTCGTCGATCGGTGTCGGGGGCTTCGCCGGGACAAGAAATTCAGTGAGCATGGCCTCGAGCGAAGTGTAATCGGCACTGTGGAATGACTCCAATCGGACGGGATCGACGCGCTCCTTCCTCCAGTCGAACAGGGCCAAGTGAGTTTTCGTGCCCCCGATATCTCCGGCAACAATCATCTCGCTCTCACGCGCTCGTCCGCTGTTGATGTATCGGAAGCTCGGCTGCCGCACCTCGGTCGAGGAACCAGATGAGGCGGCCTTCCTCTGGCTCGACCAACGATGCAGGGAGGCGTCGCTCAGTCTCAGTCTTCGGATCGAGGATGGCTCTCACGACTCCTGCTTTGTTGGCTCCCGCAACGAGAAACAGTATCACACTCGCCCTGTTGATCACACCTAGGGTCATGGTCAGTCTGTTGGGGGGATCTTTCGGAGATTGCGTTGCCGCAATCAGACGTTGATGGTCCCGCAGGACCGGCGCCCCGGGAAACAAGGACGCCGTATGCCCGTCTTCGCCTAGCCCTAGTAAGATGAGGTCAAGGGATGGCTTGGCCGATGGTGAGGTCTTCGTCGCAAGACGCAGCTGCTGTTCATACTCAGAGGCCGCCGCCTGTGGGTCATAACTTTCCCCTGCCATTCGATAGATCTGCGAAGGCGCTATCCTCAGAGGGGTGAACAGAGTTTTGTCGGCCAGGGAGTAATTGCTCCGAGGATCATCCGGAGGGACGCAGCGTTCATCGCTGAAGAAAAAGGTGGTCCGGGACCAATCGAAACGATCGACAAAGGAGGGAGAGGTTAGTGATCGGTAGAGGGTTTCCGGCGTTGTGCCGCCGGAAAGGGCGATGAAGAATCGGCCGTTCGTGCGAACAGCCTCCTTGCCTACTTCCAGTACAAATGTAGCTGCTGCTTCAGCCTCTGTTTCACTGTCGCTGTGGATACGGATGTCTGGCACGGCGGGCATCCTACTTCTTGCGGGCGGGCCCGTTCCTGGTGCCCCGCTTAGTTGAACGCCGAGCCGGAGTGCGAGGCGCGAGGGACTTCGTCAGGGCCTGAATCGTCGCGACCGGGTTCTTGCCCAGGGGCAAGACGATGGCCTGTTGCCCATGAGCATGGAGGGCCTGTATGTCGCCTGCTGCTTGGGCCTGCGCGAGGATGCGAAAGGTGAACGGTTTTCCGGGGATCCTGAGATCGGGAATCATAGGATCGACAAGTTGTAAGAAGAGTCCGCCCTTCGGGCCCCCCTTGTGGAGTTGGCCTGTCGAATGGAGATACCGCGGACCATAGCCGGCTGTCGTGGCCACATGGTGATGGGAGACGAGCGCTCTTCGCAGCGAGCGAACAGCCTCCTCCATCTTGGAGGAGGGTGTCGTATATGCCAAGATTGCGACGTAGGCGCCTGGTCGACACTGTCGCTTGAGTTGTGCCGAGGCTTGTGCCACGGTCACGGTGGTCTGTTTCGGCAACCGGCCGGTGGACTGGATTGTTTCCAGTACGCGGGCGGTGTTGTCTTTACTTTCTTGGACGTTCGGTTGATCGAACGGGTGAATCTTCAGGAGG
The DNA here is from genome assembly GCA_005877535.1 of Nitrospirota bacterium. Classification (GTDB taxonomy): domain Bacteria; phylum Nitrospirota; class Nitrospiria; order Nitrospirales; family Nitrospiraceae; genus Palsa-1315. The sequence goes on from VBOM01000179.1 coordinate 2,592, forward strand.
TGGCCTGCCAGGGCTGTGGCGACTTCCCACCGGAAAAATTCTGCCGCGAGATCGTAACGGTCTTGGAGCGTGAGCATCAGGAGTGGGTGGCACTGTCGCGCGAGCCCGGCGATCTGTCGGTCGAGTTGTCTATTCTGATCTCCCTTCAACCTCAAATAGACAAAGAGCCGGTCGGTGCCATAGGAGGTTGCTGAGACAATTGGCTCATTTGCCACAGGGATGAGGCCGGTTCCTTCCTTGCCTGTGCTTTCCGCGAGAAGCTGTTCTGCCCACAGACCAAATGCGGCGATCTGTGGTGATGCGATCAGGGTGACTTTGTTGCGTCCTGCTTGCGCCAGCGCGGCCATCGTTGCGCCAAGGTCGGCACCGGGGTTCTGTCCAAGAGGGGGCTGGATTCGACAGGCCTGGGCCATGGCTGCGGCACGGGCGAGTAATTGTGTGACATCGATCCCCATGAGGGCGGCAGGAACTAATCCAAAATAGGAGAGGACCGAGTACCGTCCACCGATGTCGGGTGGGCTCGTAAAGATGCGCCAGAACTGATGCTCTGCTGCCAGTTTTTCCAATCCGGTGCCGGGATCGGTAATGGCGAGGAACTGTTCGCCGCCTTGGTTGCCCGGAGTCTGGTGAACAAGTTCCCAAAAGTGGGCGAAGAGGGACATGACTTCGATGGTTCCGCCGGATTTGCTGGCGAGGATGAACAGGCTTCGAGCCGGGTTGATCGCCTGCGTGACCTGCCGAATCCAGCCTGGAACGGTGGAATCGAGGACCCACAAACGTGGGAACCCGCGGGATGGTCCAAATGACGCGCGCAGCACTTCCGGCCCCAAGCTGCTGCCACCCATTCCGAGCAGGACCACGTCGCGGACGCCGCGCTTTTTGGCCTGAGTGGCAAAGGCCCGTAACTCCTCGGTCCGATCCTTCATGTACTCGATGATGGTCAGCCAGCCGAGACGGTTGGTGATGTCGGTGGGATCTTGCTTCCAGAGTCGATGGTCGTGGGCCCACAGTCGCTCGACCGCCTGGGATGCGGAGAGTCGTGCACCAGCCGCAGTAACCAGGGATTGAAGTTCCGAGGGAAATGATCGATGAGCCTCGAGTGTCATGGCAGGCCTTTCTTCTATTCTAGATATCGAGTGAGAGAAATACAAACGTCAGAGCTTACCTATTGAAATGCGGTTCGAAGGATGTGAAAGAGCATGCCTCCTGTGAATGTCCAGACGAGAGATTGTGCATGATCACGAGAGACGGTGAGATGTAGGGAGGGCGATGAGGGGGACCTACCTCCTGTCAAGAGGGTGATGGCCCGTGATGTGAGCCTGCACCACCACCTGCTTCCTTATTGGCTGGTCCATTCCCAGGGATTGCTATCAGTATCAGAGAGGGTGATGATCGTTCCTCTGCCGGTGGAGATCAGGGCGTCCAGCATCACCGGACAGCCCCGTTTGATGTAGGGATGATCCCGAGCCGTATGGACGAAAAGAATATAGGGTTCCGTCGGCGCCACCTGGGTCAGTTGTTTGCCGAGGGTCTCATCATGGACTTGGAACGTAAGGAGCAGGACGGAATTAATGGCGATAGGCGAAACGGCAGACTCATCAGAGAACGGTATGCCACTGCTCTGCACGAGGGTGACGAGAAGGAGTCATATCAGGCAAGATCAGACCGATAGGAAAAGGCGCTTCTTGAGTCCTGCTTAGGTCTCTTCCATTTGGTCATCGAGTGTTGCTAAGGTCACCGCCACCGGGTTTTGTTCGTATAGCGCACCGACGATGGTGACAGGCGTCCCCTTCGCGACTCGGTCATAGAGAATGGCCATATGCGAATCGTCGAGCATGACGCATCCCAATGTTTGGGCCATCAGTTCGTTCTCAACCCCGTGGATTTCGATTTGTCCCCCGATAGCTCTCGATGCGGGAATCTGTCCCGACTTCCTCCCGAGCTGGTAGCGTCGTCGATCATCTTCGTTAGGATAGTCGAGAACTAGGGCCCGGTAAAATTGAGTCTGTCCCTGCCCGTCCTTGCTGCTGATCCGATATCGGCCTTCCGGGGTGGCGCCGTCTTCCTGGTATTGCTTCTCTCGAATACCATTGAACCCGAGCCGGACTGGGTACGATAATATTTTTTGTCCGTTTCTGTAGAGAGTCAACACTCGATCCGCCTTGTTAATGACAATCGCCGAGGCTCGGTGAATGCGTGACCAGCTGATGGTGCCCTTGGCCATCTGTTGCCACCGACTGATTTGATCTCGATCGGCGTACCGCCCCAATTCGCTGCTCAGCAGGGCCGCTTCCATTGCCAGAATTTTCGCAGCCCGGTTAGACGCGTCGAGAGACCGATCGTAGCGACCCTGTTCATAGAACGCATGAGCCTGCTTCATCAGTAGGTCGATTTCATCGATTTTCTGTCCCAGCCAGAGCCGACTACCGATGGCACTGACATGCAGGCTCATCGTCCGGAATCGATCCTCGACCCGGGCGATCTTGTCTTCGTTTGAGCGGCGGAGCAATTCACGTTCATTCGTAAGGCGGGCAACAGTGCGGGCCCCTTCTTCTTGCAGACGGTGAAGGGCAACTTCCAAGTCGTTGGGTTCCCACGGCCAACGGATCAGATCCTCGTCTGCCTGGACACGAGCTTTTAGTGCCAGCCATTGGTGTGAGAACTGGGCATAGTCGGTGGGTGAAAACTCAGCCGCCCGTAATTCCATCAAGTCGCGATCAATGTTTTCAACCGCTGTGACCGCGTCTTGAGACACGGCGTCCACGCAGCCAGAGAGGGAGCTGGCTAGCGCCAAGACCCCCCATCCCAAGAACTCCCATCTTAGTCGTAGACAATGACTAGACATACAGCAAATCTACCTTACTTCTGTTCCGGCACAGAGAGATTTCTCTTTTCAATTTTGGCAATGGCTGTCTGCATTTCGCTAGATACGGCCTACCCAGCATTATTCATGATGGTTCGTCGCGAAGTCCCATAAACAGCCGGGCGAAGGCCAGTTGCACCAGGCGAGAAAAAAACATTCCTTCTGTTTGCCACTAACCTCTGGCCCTCGCCTCTCGCCTAACCGTTGGTGTTCCCCTATACAAGATGGTGAGAGCCCTAATTAATACGCAATGGTAATGCCAGCAATGGCATAGGAAAGGTTGGGAGAAAACTGAGCAGTTACAACAATTAGCGCTGGGACAGATTCAAGGCCTAGGAAATCCTGGGGCAATCTAGCCTGCCAGCGACAAAAGCGCCTCAATACAAAAGAGTTATCAATGGGTTAGGACCGACCTCTCTCTGGGCTTGCAGGGTGTAGAACAGCAATGCCGACCTGCCTGAAATCCAATGGTCCGCATGTCTGGGGCAACAGACACGATCTCTTAGGAGCGCCGCGCGTGATGGGCGAGACAAAATGGGAATCCAATCCGTCCATGTCGCGCCTTTCTCGCATGTCTCGCGCTTCACGCGCCACATGCCCTTGCGCAAGGGACCGGTCCTAGATGGATAGCACGTAGTTTGACAGGGTACCACCCCGTCCCTATAATAATGCCCTTGTCATCCATGAGTGTTTTAGGTAAGGAGTGATAGCATGTCTTTTACATCTCAGCAGCCATCGAACCTCAAGAAAAAACGTGAACATGGATTCCGTAAGCGAATGAGTACGAAGAATGGCAGGAAGGTCTTGGCTCGTCGTCGCGCGAAGGGACGGGCCCGCTTAACCGTATAGGTCAGGTGACGCTGCTAGGGCTGCACGAAGGAATCTTTGCCCTCCGTTATGTGCTCCAGACAAGCTAGTTCCCAGCACAGGATGGCGGTGTGTGGTCATGACCGAGTCCGGAGATCTGGCCTCGAAGAGGAAGTCCTGTGCAAGTTCGCCCTTTCCTACGATGACGGCGATGTCGCAGGGTGGGGGTGACAGGGATCTCTTCCTGAAACGCAGCCGCGACATCGAGTATGCTAAGAAGCACGGCAGTCGTATCTCGACCGCCCTATTTACTCTGGTGATTTGCCGGACTGATGTAAGGGACAGCCGGGTCGGTATCGTGGTGGGGAAGCGATTCGGGGGAGCGGTCAGCCGAAATCGGGTGAAGCGCCTCTTTCGGGAGCTCACGCGGCAACTGCGCGGTCAATTGCTCCCTGGACACGCCCTTGTGGTCTTTCCCAAGCGGGATTCGATTGCTCAACCATTTGCCGTCTTGAAAGAGGTGTGGTTGTCGGCGCTCCAGCGCCAACGACTGCTTCATATCCATGAGGACTAGCGTGCGCCATTGGTGTCGGACCCTGCTTGCCGGTCGCCGCAATTGGATCTCGGCTTTTCTAGGAGCCTGTCCAACATTGCCGTTCGTGACGAGGCCAAGGAGGTGCGGCCAGATGCGAGGCCGCAGGCCTGGAAAAACCGGAGGTGTATTCGCTGGAATACGTAGAGGATTTTTTCTGGCCGAGAACGACGCAGATGGTCGCGAATCGTTCGCCGTAGTAGAAAGGTCAATGTCAGACAGGCTCCTTGGGCCAGCCGCCCTTCTGAGGCGATCTGCTCTGAATATGCGAGGGCTGCAATCAGCCGGTACGGAATGCCGCCTAGACACAAGCTTGCGATCTGCCGTCTGCTGAAATGTGACCCGTTTCTTCGGGGAGGAATGGATCCTGTGAAGTAGTAGGGTCACAATTGTTCACATCGGGGTAGCGGTTTATTTATGGACAAACGCGTTGTCATTTTTCTTGTTCTGTCGTTAGCGATCATCGTGGGGTTTCATCGGAACAAACGGTGACGATTGAAACGGATCTGGTTCGGGTCGGTCTGTCGAATCGTGGCGGAGTGATTCAGAGTTGGGAGCTGAAGCGATACCACACGGCACCCCCCGAAAAGAAGCCGGTGCAACTCGTCTATCAGGGGGGAAAGTTCAAAGGTCCACTATCGATTACGGTAGCGAATCCCGAGATCGACAAGACGATTCGAGAAGGCCTCTATGGAATTGAGAAAGATTTCACGATTCTCGATGCTGCTCATCCTGTCGGGCATGTCACGATGCAGTTCCACGATTCAGCCACCCATCTCGGCGTAGAGAAACGGCTGACCTTTCATCACGATAGTTACGTGGTGGATGTGTCGGTCGACTTGGAGGGGGTGACCGAACCCTATGATGTCGGGTTGGGGACTAACTTCGGTATCGTGGAATGGGGTAGTGGGTTCATCGGTGTGATCGGATCTGCCTGGCGGGTTGACGACAAAATAGAAAAAGAGACGCCAGAAAAAGAGCTTGAGCGGAAGGGGACAGTTCAGTGGGTCGTATTGCACGATAAGTACTTTATATCGGTATTGATGCCGAAACAGGCTACGGGCGTGCTGGCCAAGAACGAAGGCGAGAAGATCGTGTCGGCTGGGGTGCGAATGGCCGCGTCAGGCGGCGCGTCATCGGTTGGTCTTCAACTCTACGCAGGCCCGAAGGAGCACGACTCGCTCCGCTCGTTGAACGTGGGCCTGGAAGAGATGATCGATTTCGGATTCTTCATCTTCGGCAGCTGGGCTGTTGTGAAGGCGGTCGCCAAGCCGATTTTTTATGTGCTGCGATTCATCCATGGGTATACCTATAACTATGGGGTCACCATCGTCCTGTTAACGGTGGCGATCAAGCTGTTATTTGCGCCGTTGCAATACAAGAGCTACAAGTCGATGAAAATGATGCGGGTGATCCAACCCAAGATTGCTGCAGTCCAGGAGAAATACAAGGGTGACCGCGACCGTCTGAACAAAGAGTTAATGAAGCTGTATAAAGATCAGAAAGTGAATCCGCTGGGCGGCTTTCTCCCGATGATCCTGCAGATGCCGGTCTTCGTGGCCCTGTTCAATGTCCTCTACACGACGATCGATTTGCGCCAAGCCCCTTTCATGCTCTGGATTACCGATTTGTCGGTGCAGGATCCCTACTATGTATTGCCGATTATCATGGGGGTGACGATGTTTATCCAACAGAAGATCACGCCCACCACGATGGATCCGACCCAGGCGAAGATCATGTTGGTGCTCCCGGTAGGCATGACATTCCTGTTCGTTAATTTTCCTGCGGGCCTTGTGTTGTATTGGCTCACGAACAATACCCTGACCATCTCCCAACAATTGCTCACGGATCGTTTTGTGTTTCGCAACCACAAGGCATTCATCTCGGCAGGGGCCGAGCAGAGCGGCAGCCCGAACGCATAGGCGTCCAATCCGTCCACGTCGCGCCTTTCTCGCATGTCGCGCGCGTCACGCGCCACGGTGCGTGGCGCTGGCGGACGTTTTATCAGCATCCTGCCAGTGAAAGAGTCGTCATGCATGGAGGACTCGAAGACACGATCTGTGCCATTGCCACCCCCATAGGGGAGGGCGGCATTGGAATCGTTCGTCTGAGTGGCCCTCACGCGCTTGTCGTCGCTTCCCGAGTTGTTCGGTTGCGGTCTGGTGATCCCCTCTCATCGGTTCCCTCTCATACGCTGCATCTAGCAGACCTTGTGACTCCCACATCCGATAAGCGGAAAGAGGAAAGAGCCCTTCATCACCGCCTGCCCGTATCAGGCCTGCTCGATGAGGCGCTCGTGGTCTATATGAAGGCTCCGCGGTCGTATACGGCAGAGGACGTGGTGGAGATCCAGTCTCATGGCGGGGCCTTGGTGCTTGGGATGGTTTGCAAGGTCTGTATTGAGTCCGGTGCAAGGATGGCGGAGCCGGGAGAGTTTACGAAGCGGGCCTTCTTGGGATAGTTTGCAAGGTCTGTATTGAGTCCGGTGCAAGGATGGCGGAGCCGGGAGAGTTTACGAAGCGGGCCTTTCTCAACGGGCGGTTAGATCTTTCTCAGGCGGAAGCGGTACTCGATACAATCAGGGCCACATCATCCGTGGGATTGAATATCGCTCAACGCCAGCTACGGGGGGATCTCGCTCGTGAGGTGGAACAGGCTCGGACCTCTCTCCTGACGGTGCTGAGCCATGTGGAGGCTGGGATCGATTTCGTGGACGAAGATATTTCCTTTCTGAAACGCGATGAACTGGTGCGTATCGTGAAAGCGGCCTGTGCGGTGGTTCAGAAACTGGAAGCAACGGCGCGGGAGGGGCGGATCCTGCGGGAAGGGGCGCGCGTCGTCATCCTTGGCTGCCCGAATGTCGGCAAGTCCAGCTTGTTGAACTGTCTCCTGAGAGAAGAGCGGGCGATTGTGACTGCCATTCCTGGAACGACGAGGGATGTGATTGAGGAATCCATCAATCTTGACGGGGTGATGATTCATTTGCTTGATACGGCAGGAGTGAGGGAAACGGACGATATCATCGAACAGGAAGGGATCAAACGGACGCGTGCCGCACAAGACGAGGCCGACCTCTTATTAGTGGTGGTGGATGGGAGTGTGCCCCTCACGGGCGATGATCGAAAGCTCTTGACTGCGGCCAGGGATCGCAAGCATCTGGTGCTGCTGAACAAAGCGGATCTTGCCGTTACTGTGGAAAGAGATGCCGCGCTTGCGGGCCATCTGGTGTATGTTGTTTCAGCTAAAACAGGGTTGGGGGTGGAGATGGTGAAGTCGGCTCTTCGCGCTCAGCTGGTGTCCGAGGGCTTTGAAGCAGCGGAGAGTTTCACGGTGACGAACGTGCGACATCGGGACTCGTTGCGCCTGGCTGGTGAATCCTTGGGCCAGGCTCTTGAGTCCGTGCGCTGTGGGATGGCTGGGGAACTTGTCTCGATCGATGTGCGCGCCGCAGCCGACGCGCTCGGAGAAATCACCGGCGCCATCACGACGGACGAGATCCTTGGTCGGATCTTTTCAGAATTCTGTATCGGCAAGTAGGAAAAGGTTGAACATGGGACAGGCAGTGGACGTCATTGTGGTGGGTGGAGGTCATGCCGGCTGCGAAGCCGCCCTGGCCGCGGCGCGTATGGGTGCGCGTACCTTGCTGCTCACGATGGATCATGACCGAATCGCGCAGATGTCGTGCAACCCGGCGATCGGGGGAATCGCCAAAGGGCATATGGTAAAGGAGATCGATGCGCTGGGCGGGGAGATGGCGCGGAACACTGATCAAGCCGGCATCCAGTTCCGCTTCATCAATACGAGTAAAGGCCCGGCGGTGCGAGCCCTCCGCGTCCAATGCGACAAGAAACTGTACCGAGAGGCCATGCAACGAACGTTGAGCCGTCAGGCAGGGCTGACGATCGGCGAGGGAACGGTCGATCGCTTGCTGACGCATGCCGGTGCGGTTACAGGCGTGGTGACGGATCGCGGTGATCACATACAGGCGAAGGCCGTTATTCTTACATCAGGTACATTCCTTAAGGGACTTATCCATATCGGCTTGAATCATTTTCCTGCGGGACGAGCCGGAGAGGCGTCTGCCGAGCACCTATCTGATTGTATGCGCGACCTGGGGTTTGAAGTGGGCCGGCTCAAAACCGGCACGCCTCCTCGCTTGGATGGGGCGACCATCGATTTTTCCGTGATGGTGCCCCAGCCGGGGGATGATCCGCCGCCACCGTTTTCGTATCGGACCGACAGGATTGAGAACCGTCAGCTCCCCTGTCATTTAACCAATACCAATCGTGCGACGCACGAATTGATCCAGCGTAATCTGGACCGGTCACCACTCTACAGTGGCATCATTGAGTCGGTGGGGCCGCGGTATTGTCCATCGATCGAAGATAAAGTCGTACGCTTCGCGGATAAAGACCACCACCAGATCTTTATCGAGCCTGAAGGGTTGGATAGCCGTGAATTTTATCCCAACGGGATCTCCACCAGCCTGCCGGTTGATGTCCAGGCAGCAATTCTGAAGACGATTCCTGGGTTAGAGCAGGCCACCATGCTCAAGCCTGGGTATGCGATCGAGTACGACTACTTTCCTCCAAGGCAATTGCATCCGACTCTGGAGACCAAGCTGCTGAATGGGCTGTACCACGCGGGACAGATCAACGGGACCTCTGGATATGAGGAAGCAGCGGCTCAGGGCCTCATGGCTGGGATCAATGCAGTCCTTAGACTTCGAGACGAGTTACCATTAGTGCTCGATCGGTCGCAGGCCTATATTGGTGTGTTAATTGACGATCTCATTACAAAAGACGCACGTGAACCCTATCGCATGTTTACATCACGGGCAGAGTACCGACTCTTGTTGCGCCACGGAAATGCTGATCTTCGATTAACTGATACTGGACGGCAGGTTGGTTTGATTTGCGACGAAGTCTATGCAAGGTTCCAGTTAAAACAGCAAGCCATTGAATCTGAACTCCTACGACTCGAAGAGCTTCGACCAAAACTCACGGAAGCTGTTCGTGAACGCCTAGCGAAGGTTCAGATTGAGGAAGTCTCTGGACCCTACACAGCAGCTCAACTTTTGCGGCGCCCAGGGACGAGCTATAAGTCTTTGTTAGAGGCACTTGAAGTAATCGCAGTGCAAGATATTGAAACTGCGGACGAAATAGAGTTGCAAATCAAGTATTCAGGTTACATCAAGCGCCAGCTTCAACAGATAAGCCGATTCAAAAATCTTGAAACGAAGCCCATTCCTCTCATTTTCAATTATGATGAGACTCCTGGTTTCTCACGGGAGGTCCGCGAAAAGCTGAAAAAAGTTCGCCCTGCGTCTATTGGCCAGGCATCGAGAATTTCAGGAGTCACGCCAGCAGCAATTTCGCTTCTCCTTGTGGCGCTCGAAAGGTACAAAGGCCAATCCAGTCGAGATAGACTTCGCCCGGTCTCATCCTAGGATGAGCGAACGCAGATATTTTCCCTATCCATTCCGGAATGTCTTGACCTCATATGCTGATTCACGTAATTGTTCCACGTGGAACATGAACAAGAATTGCGAGAATTCGTGGTCAGCTCAGCAAGGGAACTTGGACTGACTATAGGGGAAAGCCATGCGAAACAGTTCATCCGCTACCTCGCTCATCTCATTGAGTGGAATAGAGTGATTAATCTCACGGCGATCATCGATCCCAAGGAAGTCATAATCAAGCATTTCGTTGACTCACTCGTTGCGCTTGTCGCGACGAGTTTTCCACAAAATAGCATGGTGCTCGATGTCGGGTCTGGAGGAGGTTTTCCTGGTATCCCTCTTAAAATTGTGAGATCCGACTTGCGCCTGGCCCTTATAGAGCCAGTTCAGAAGAAATGTTCATTTCTCAACTCAGTGATCGGCCTGCTAAAGCTTCATGATGTTTTTACGTTTGATGGCACCATCGAGCATTATGCTCAGAAACCAATCATCCAAGCTATTGATATGGTTGTGGTAAGGGCCTTGAAGTTTGAAGAAATAAAGAAACACATTTCTGCATTGTTGACTTCAAAAGGGAAAGTTGTCTTGTACCGAACATCTTCCATCGACAAACAGGAAATGGGAGAGGAGTTTCATCTTGTGAGCGAAACGGCTCTTATGCTCC
>VBOM01000180.1 GCA_005877535.1 Nitrospirota bacterium
CGGCATTCATGAGGGAGCTATTCTAACAGGATGCGGAAAAAGTCTGCGAGAGCCAGTGTCCAAGGCGCGTGAAGCGCGAGAAAAGCGCGATGCGAAGTTCAAATTTCATGGTTCGAAATTCCAACAGCCTCGATCTTCGATCCCTTGCTCGTCCCCCTTATCTTGCTTGGCGCCTGTGATTTCGCAATGAACCGTCATGAATAATACGGGCTAGCGTGTGATTGACGTTAGTAACCTCGTGTAGGATCACTACTTCCTGCACGCTACTCTCCACAGCGCTCGATTGATACTACCCTGCACAACAGGTTCCCACTGTTGTTCGTCTGGGGTACTGTAAACCACGTGACCACTTCCCATGTTGCCCGAGAACCACGTATACGCAAGCATACGCGTGCGCTCTTCTGCACAATCGTATTCGTTGTATCGCTTGAAAGATAAGAGCGAATCGCCCGCTACGGTTTGTACAGTCTTGTAGTCATACAATTGCCACATCTTCACCAAACTCCCCTTGCGGCGAATGGTATCTGGATCGACGTACACAGTCAGTCCTGTCTCGTCGTCACCGCTCGTCAACTCCCACCCCGCATACACTGGTTCACTACTCAGCACCAGCAGCGTAATCAGTAACCAGAAACCCAAAAAGTAGTCCAGAGGCAGTCTGAAGAAAGGACTCGCGTTGCAAGCCACAAAGCATGGCACAGGGAAGCGACGGTAGGAACGAATTGTGACGGGCATAGGGGCCTCCCAGAACAGCGTATTCTAGGAGGGCCGAGATCGGGGATGCAAGGTCAGTGACCACTCTACGCATCTTGGCGGGCCAACTGGTGTATTTGGATAAAAGACTCTGTCGTCAAAGGAGGGAGGCCAATGAAGACCCTAAATCCAGACGCGCAGCCTGTGGTGCAGCAGAACCTGTCGCTTGAGCCTAGTCTATGCCGATGCATTCGGATGAGGTAAGGGAATGGATGAGTCACTCCCAGTTTTAGTTAAAATTCCGAAGCGGCTCCGATGTCATGTTCATGCCACGGCGATTATCTTCGACTTTTCCATCGTCAATTGTGGCGCCAGCACACCCGTCGCCAATTTACACAAGTCGCGTGACATCACCGGTTCTCACCCACCAGAGGCCAGCTCTTTCAGGTTGCAGCGTATAAAAAACAGGTTCAAATAAACAGGGTCAAATCTGGCAACCCTCTATCCTGAAAATTCTAACTTGCTAGGAACCGCTCGATGAACGTCGTCGAGACATGGCCCTTTTGGAAGTCGGGGTCATTGAGGATGCGTTTGTGCAGAGGGATGGTCGTCTTGATGCCCTCGATCACCAATTCGTCGAGGGTTCGGCGCATGCGCGCGATGGATTCTTGCCGGTCTCTTCCATGCGTGATGACTTTGGCGATCATCGAATCGTAGAACGGGACAACCATCATGTTCGATTCCATCGCCGAGTCGACTCGTACGCCGAATCCGCCTGGGGCGCTGTATTTGGTGATGATTCCAGGGCACGGCGTAAACTTATCAGGGTCTTCGGCGTTGATGCGACATTCGAGGCTGTGTCCGCTGAGCTTGATGTCTTGTTGCTTGAATGAGAGGGATTGCCCATCGGCAAGGCGGATCTGCTCCTTAATGACATCGATACCGGTCACCATTTCGGTGATCGCGTGCTCCACTTGGATGCGGGTGTTCATTTCCATGAAGAAGAAGTTGTGATCCTTGTCGAGCATGAACTCGACGGTGCCGACGTTCCGATAATGCACTGCTTTGACGACTTCGACGGCAACGCGGCAGATTTCCCGGCGGAGTTTCTCGTCGATGGCGGGCGACGGTGTTTCCTCGAGCAGCTTCTGATGCCGGCGTTGGATCGAGCAGTCGCGCTCGCCGAGATGTACGACATGCCCGCGATGGTCGGCGGCAATCTGTACCTCAATATGGCGGGGCTCAAGAAAATATCGTTCGAGGTAGACGGCATCGTTGCCGAACGTGGTCTTCGCCTCCGCTTGCGCGGCTTGAAACGCGCGAGCGAGGTCTTCCGCTTTATTGACGACGCGCATGCCGCGTCCTCCCCCACCGGCTGAGGCCTTGATGATGACGGGATAGCCGACCTTGGTTGCGGCTTCGAGGGCTCCCTGTTCGCTCTTGAGTTCACCGGGACTGCCTGGCGTGACGGGTAAGCCTCGGTGGGCAACGATTTCGCGCGCTTTGGCTTTGTCGCCCAGTAGGGCGATGTGTTCGGATGTGGGGCCGATGAATTTGACACCAATGGACTCGCAGACTTCGGCGAAGTGGGCATTCTCGGAGAGGAATCCATAGCCTGGATGGATGGCGTCCGCCCCGGTGATTTCGGCCGCGCTCAGGACGTTGGGAATATTTCGGTAGCTGAGAGCGGCGTCCGGAGGCCCGACGCAGATTTTCTCGTCGGCTGCGCGCACATGGAGGCTCGCTATATCGGCCTCGGAAAAGATGGCGACGGTCTTGATTCCAAGTTCCTTACAGGCACGAATTACGCGGAGCGCGATCTCACCGCGATTGGCTATCAACACCTTCTTGAACACGCAAATACTCCGGTGTAGGTCGAAGGAAGAGGGTTAGTGGGTGGCCGTCGGATCGACGAGGAAGAGCGCCTGGCCATACTCCACCGGCTTGGTGCTTTCGGCCAGAATTTTCGTGACCCGCCCATCCACCTCTGACTCGATTTCGTTCATCAACTTCATCGCTTCGACGATGCAGAGAACCTGTCCCTTTTTTACATAGTCGCCTTCTTCGACATAGGGGTCGGCATCCGGCGAAGGAGACCGATAGAACGTCCCGACGATCGGGGACACAATGGTAATCATGCCTGTCGTGTCCTCAGTCTGTGTGCCGCCCGCAGCGGGCAGTAGAGAGGATGAAATCGAGCCGGACGTCCCCTGGTCTGCGACGGTGGTCGTGATCGTTTTGCCGCCGATTTCATATCGCACACGGATTCTGAGGCCTTCGCGCTCCAGTTCCAGTTCGGTCAGGTTGTTCTTTTTGAGCAGATCGATCAGTTCCTGGATGTATTTGGTCTGTTGTCCGTACGGTGAGCCTGTGCCCTGCCCGCTCTGGGTCGCGGCAATGGCTTGAGGCAGAATGATCGGAGTTCCACGTTTCTTCAGCTTGCTCGATTTCTGTTTGCTCACCGAACACGCTCCACGTACTCTCGAGTACGGGTATCGAGTTTGATCACAGTCCCGGTTTCCAAGTAGAGCGGGACCTTGACAGTAGCGCCGGTTTCAAGGGTAGCGAGCTTGGTGCCGCCCGTAGCTGTATCGCCACGGAAACCCGGTTCGGTATCGGTGACCTTCAGCTCGATAAAGTTGGGCAGCTCGACGTCGATCGGGCGATGTTCATACACGAGGATCTTCACCGTCATGTTTTCTTTCAAGAGGTCCGCATTCCCACCGAGCTTGCCCTTCTCGAATGTCAACTGCTCGAAGGTCTCCGTGTCCATAAATGTAAAAGCTTCGTCGGTCGCATAGAGGAATTGCATGGTCCGTTCTTCGAGATCCGGCTCTTCGAATCGTTCTCCAGATCGGAAAGTACGATCCAAGACATTACCTGAAAGGTAGCTCTTGAGCTTGGTGCGCACGAAGGCTCCGCCCTTGCCTGGTTTTACATGTTGAAACTCAACGATGTAAAATGGCTGGTTATCAACCATGAGCCGCACGCCACCGCGAAAATCGGTTGTGGAAATCACTCGATACTCCCTTCAGACTGTATGAGGCCGCTGATTACGCTCCGCAATTATCTTGTTCCTTTTGCTGCCCGTCGCGATGCCCCTGGTGCGGTCATCTTCTTCTGCCGTTGGGATACGGTCAGATGGTCGTACAGCCCACGGAGTGCGAGAAGATAGCCGATCGGACCCAAGCCGGAAATTTGCCCGATAGAAACCTCCGCGATATAGGAGCGGCGGCGAAATTCTTCCCGCTGATGAATGTTGGACAGATGCACTTCAACCGTCGGCAGACCGGCCGCCGCAATGGCGTCCCGGATTGCGATGCTGGTGTGGGTATAGGCGGCCGGATTAATGATGATCCCATCGTATCCCGTCCGAGCCTCTTGAATCCAGGTGATCAGTTCACCCTCGCTATTTGACTGGCGCAGGTCCACCTCCACGGCCAGCTCCTCTGCCAGATTCGTGATGGCTGAGTCCAGGGCATCGAGGGACAGGGTGCCGTATATCGACTGCTCCCTGGTCCCGAGAAGATTTAGATTGGGACCGTGTAAGACTCGTATTCGTAGCATGTCTTTCTGTTCACATACTGGATATGCGAGGAAACTTCCATGTGACAGGGTCCAGCAGGGCTGCATTGTAGCAGTCCGCCTCAGACCGGTCAAACCTGCAAAAATATTAGGAAGTCTTTGGGTGAGGCTCGTTCGTTCCGTCACGATCGTGACGACGTGCTTCGATGCTGCGAAGCCAGGATTCCAGCTGTGCAACGACTTCAGCATGAGGCGACGGGGGAGGCATCACTACAATCTCGGCGGCTTGGAAATCCGGCTCCTGCACTGGTCCCGCAAGCTGCTCCGCTGTCTTATCGCGTGTGCGGAGGGCTGTCTCCATCAATTCGGTTGGCTTAATAAATGATTCGATAGAAGCGATATTTGGTTCGAGCGGCGTAAGGTCTGGCAGGCCTGGTACGGTACCCGCCATCGGTGCAGAGGCTGTGAATTCCACAGGAGCAGGCGATGTAGTCTCCTCCTGGGCGGAGAGGTTACGCGTGGCTGGAACCGCGGACTGTGACCGTTCCGGTCCCTGCTTTTGTTTCAGCGGTGCGCCTAGAGCAGATTGGACTGACCGCGCTTCTTCATCCCGCGGGTTGACCGCCAGGATGACGGCGCAGGATTGCAATGCTGATTCGTTCTGCCCCTGACTCGTGTAGATCTTGATTAAGGTCCGGTGCGCGCGCAGGTTTTCGGGACTCAACTTGACGGATTCTTCTAGAATCGCCCGGGCCTTCGTGACCTGACCCATGTGGTCGTAGGCACGTCCTAGCGCGACCATGGCGGTAATGAAACCGGGATACAATTTCAGGCCGTCTTCGAGGACGGCTGCGGCTTCCTGCCACATGCCGACTTTTGCGTACTCTTCGGCCAGTGGCATGAAAGCTTTGGAATGTGGATCTTTGGCTAATTGGGTGGCCAGTCGATCGATTTCCAGGGCGCTCTCGGCGGCGTGCTGATTCTGAGCCATCGGCGGCTAGCGTCCTCCCGCAACTGGTTTGGGGGCCTGGCCAGATTGTCTTGTACGAAGCAGCTCTTGCGCCCGGTTCAGGATCGCGTCAGCGAGCGCTCGTTTTGGCATTAGGGGCAGTACTGTCATGGCCCCCTGCCGGTCGATCAAGGTGGCGGCGTTCTGATCGCTGCCGAATCCTGCTCCCTCTGTCGTAACATCGTTTGCGACGATGAGGTCGAGCCCTTTCGCCGTCAGCTTCTCTTTCGCGTGGGCGATCAGATCGCTGGTCTCAGCGGCGAAGCCGACGATGAGTTGAGTGGTCCGTTGGGCAGACAATGAGGCCAGGATGTCAGTGGTCCGTTCGAGATCTATCGTCTGACCGGCTGCTCGCCCCTGTTTCTTTATTTTTTGCATGGCAGGATGCGAGGGGCGAAAATCCGCCACCGCGGCGGCCATGATCACAGTTGTGGACCACGCAAGCCGCGCGGACAGAGCCTTCGTCATTTCTTCAGCAGTGACGACCGAAACGACTTCGATGCCTTTTGGAGTCGGTAAGGCCGTCGGACCAGTGACGAGGACCACCTGGGCTCCCCTCGCCTGGGCGGCTTCGGCGATGGCATAGCCCATCTTACCCGAAGAACGGTTTGAAATGAAACGCACCGGATCGATCGGCTCTTGCGTTGGGCCCGCCGAAACCAGAATGCGGTGCCCTTGCCAGTCGCGTCGTGGAGCCAGCGCCGCCTGAATAGCCTCCAAAATTGTGCCTTCCCCTGCCAAGCGGCCTTGGCCTATCCGTCCGGAAGCGAGCGAGCCTATTTCTGGATTCACCACGATGGTTCCCCTAGAACGCAACGTCCCTATGTGTTCTCTGACAGATGGATGGTCCCACATCCCTCCGTCCATGGCGGGAGCCACAATCAGCGGGCACTGTGCCGTAAGGAGCATGGTCGAGAGCAGATCGTCGCACAGCCCCAGTGCTGCCCTTGCAAGACAATTGGCCGTGGCCGGCGCAATAACGATGGCGTCTGCCTGTTCCGGCAATGACAAGTGTTTCATCTCCTGATGCGCCTCGAACATCTCCGTCGAGATGGGATGGCCGGAGAGCACTTCAAACGTCAGCGGGGTGACGAACTTCGTGGCCGATTGCGTCATCACGACATGCACTATCGCTCCCTCACGGAGCAAGGTCCGGAGCAACGCGACAGCCTTATAGGCCGCGATGCTGCCGGTCACGCCGAGCACGATCTGCTTCCCGATCAACGTCGGCCCTATGGAGCCTGAGATCATCGCCAATTACTCCTCGCTCTCACCCACCATCGGCTTCGGAGTATCGTCGACATAGACGCTCAGCTCTTTCTTGATCTCCTTCGCGTCGTCGCCGGTCATTACGGCAATGCGCTCCATTTCGCCTTCCTTGCCACGCTTCGCTTCCTTCATCGCATCCCGCGCTTCTTGACCGACGAGATACTTGACTTGTGCACGGAGGACTTCATCGAGGGCGATGGTCGTTTCTTTGGTGAAGCGTGAGGCAGCATGACGTGATCCCTGCAAAATGTGCTTCGCCCGCTGGGCTGCGATGATCGTCAGCCGGTGGCGTGAGTCAAACTCGTCTGCTGTGTATTGGGGCAATAGTCTCAACATGTCGATCATGGATATGGTACTCCTTTGGGTTAGGGAAGGTCTTTGTGATCTCCGGTTTTCTGTTCATCGTCAAGAATAAAATTACTCTCGAGCCACGTCATGTTCAATCGTTTCGTCTTCAATCGTTCTGACCAGAAGATGCTTTCAAGATCGCGAAGGGATAGGGCGAGATCTTCGTTTCGGACAATATAGGCGTATTCCCGGTAACTCCACACCTCTTCTTTCACTTTGTGTAGTCGTCGTTGAATCTCCTCTGGGGTATCGGAGGCCCTGATTTGGAGCCTGGACTTGAGCACGGTCATTGAGGGAGGAAGGATAAAGATCGATACCGAATCCTCGAATCGTTTCTTGATCTGCATGGCCCCTTGCACATCAATCTCGAGTAACACATCAATCCCTTGATCGATCTTTTCGGTCAGCGATTTCCACGGCGTCCCGTAGAGATGTCCATACACATGGGCCCACTCGACGAAATCATTTCGCGCAACCATCTCTTGGAATGTCTGCTCTTCGACAAAATAATAATCGCGCCCCTGCTCTTCGCCTGGCCGCGGCTTCCTCGTTGTATAGGAAATCGAATGCCACAGTCCGGGGAGGTTCGCCGCGAGTTGCTTGCAGAGCGTGGTTTTCCCCGTCCCGGAGGGAGCGGAGATAATGAAAAGAATTCCCCGCCGATCCGTCGAGGACCGCTGGTGGCCGGATGCCGGCGCCGTGGAACTGGTCGTGGTGGCTGAGTTCATTCTACGTTCTGGACCTGTTCGCGAATGCGTTCCAGTTCGGCCTTTATCTGGACCACATGACCGGCGATTTCCGCGTCATTGGCTTTCGAGCCGATCGTGTTGACTTCGCGCCCGATTTCCTGGAGCAGGAAATCGAGTGTTTTGCCTACAGGGTCTGCACGGTTGAGTGTCTGCTCAAACTGTATCATATGCGAGTCCAATCTGACTATTTCTTCCGTAATATCACCACGATCTGCATACACCGCCAACTCCTGATAGAGCCGGGGGAGATCGGGGACTTCCTGTCCCATCAGTTTCTCAACACGAATCTTCATTCTGTCAAAGTTCTGCTGGGCGAGCAAAGGGGTCCGTGCGGCGACGAGCGTTTGGTGACCCCGGATCGTCTGAATCCGCGCACTCATATCCTCTGCCATGGCCTTCCCTTCGCGCGATCGCATGCCCTCAAGATCTGTCACTGCCTGGGTCGTCAGTTGTTGAACTATCTTCGCCAATTTCGGGTCATCGGTCGGTTGATCTGCTACCGACAACACGTCACGGAGCCCAGCTATGAGTGCAAGATCGATGGACCCGCTTAGCTTCAGGGAGTTCTTGAGGGTACGGAGGGCCTGATGGTACTGCTTTGCGAGGGGTTGGTCAAGATTGACGCTTCCTACGCGGCCCTTGCCCGCCTGGACGGTCACCGTAAAGTCGATACGCCCACGACTGCAGCACCGCTGGATGGCTTTCTTAAAGGAGTCTTCTAAGTGGTTCAATTGCCGGGGAAGGCGGCAGGCGATTTCAAGGAAGCGATGGTTGACAGAGCGCAACTCCACTGTCACGGACCCATCCAGCCATGGGGCCTGCCGTCGACCGAAACCGGTCATGCTACGAATCATTGGGAACCTTTCTCTTTCCAAGGGCAGTGCCGGTAGATCGGACAGGCGCGACAATGAGGTTTTCTCGCGAGGCAGATGTAGCGACCATGCAATAACAAGCGTTGCGAGACAGCCGTCCACTGGGATTTCGGCACAAGTTGCTGCAGGTCTTGTTCGATCAGGTCTGGATTGTCGGATCTAGTCAGACCGAGTCGCTTTGCCACGCGCTTCACATGGGTATCAACGACGATACTAGGCTGGCCGAAGGCATTCCCGAGAATGACGTTCGCGGTCTTTCTGCCGACACCCGGCAAGGTGATCAACTCATCCATCGTGTGCGGAACCTGTTCGCCGAAACGCTCGGTCACAGCTTTTCCGCATGCGACAAGATGCCTCGCTTTGTTCTTAAAGAAGCCGGTAGAACGAATGAGTTGTTCGAGTTCAGGAAGATTAGCCTCCGCCAGCTCTGCCGGTTGCCCATACCGCCGAAAAAGCGATGGAGTGACCTGATTGACTTGCTGGTCGGTACATTGGGCGGAGAGGATCGTGGCCACGAGCAGCTCCCAAGGGGAACAATGGTCGAGTTCCATTCGCGGCCTTGGCATCGTGCGCTGGAGGGTCCTCGCAATCTCTCGGAGCCGCTTGCGTTGATCCAATGATGGCAGAGATTTTGTCGTCATGGTTGGCCCCTGAAAAGATCGATTCTGCCGCGGGTTAAGGACGAGATGCAAGCGTGCGTGTCGAGACTGCCGAATTCTGGGAAGAGCCGTCCACCGGGACGAGCGCAGCTAGCCGTTCTTCGAGGTGCTGAATCAGTGGGGACAAGGTCTCCTGATGCAGAGCCGAAATCCCGATTGCGCCATAGCGCCGACACAAGGCCTCCCCTTGCCCG
>VBOM01000471.1 GCA_005877535.1 Nitrospirota bacterium
GAAGAGTTGGCGATCGAGCCCGGCACGGCCCAAGTCATGTAGCAGACAGGCGATCTGATACTGGCGGACCCGTTCGGTTCCATGACCCAGCGCCGTGGCCACAGCCGCGCACATCCGCGCAGTCCGCGCCGCATGTTGCCGATCGTACCCGCGAATGATGCGACCGCGTTGCAAGGGATGCGGATAGTCGTAGAGCGCCATTAACTGCGTCACGAGAGAACGGGGGACCAGGAGCAGGGCGCGTCGTGCAATAGATGTCATTCGTGGTGACAGTGGAAGAGTTGAGCACAACTCCAACTGCGGCGAGAATAGCGTTCGCGGAAAGAAACTGTCAAGGTGATCTAACCCGCAGAAGGCTCGCTCAACCCGACGATCTTTGCTATGCTCAGACCCGTTGAAGGCGAGGCGCCTCTTTCAATCTCGAAAGGCAACCATGTCGAGAAGTATGACACTCTGGCGACTGAGCTTCGCCGTCATCCTACTCGGTCTGTTGTGGCCGATGGTGCCCGAAAGCAGTGCCGGGCCGCTGGATCAACTCACCGAGCTGACCGGCAAGGCCTCAGTCGTCGTCACACTCAAAGACCGCGACAACTTTACGAGCGAATACCGCTACGACGTCAATGTCAGGAACCATACGTCTGATGTGCTGATCGCCGAGTCACTGGTGATCGTCCTCGATAAGATTACCAACCTTGCCGGTGAAGACAGTGAAGGGTTGACAGGCCAATCCTTCCTTAAACGGTTCGATGTGCTGGGGCAGGACGGCGAAACTGACGATGGCAAACCCTTTTTCCGTATTCCGGTTGGCCCAACCACGGACCTCGGCCCACTCACCGACAGCCTCCCTGCCACCGTCCGCCTCAGAAACAAGGACTATCTCTCGGTCTTCACGCCTTCCTTTAAAGTGCTGGGGCAAATACGTCCGCCGCCTGAGCCAAAACAAACCCAGGCTGCCCCGGTTCAGCCGGGCCCCAATCCGATAGCGCCCAGTCGCAACTCCATCGACAAGCTGATTCAGTTGTTGATCAAAAAGGGAGTGGTGACAGAAGAAGAATGGCGCAAGGCCAACCAGCCATGACGGATAGTGCCTGTAGCGCCTGCCAGGGCAGCTGGCCGAAGGAGGACCATTTCATCGCTGACCTCGGCCTCTCCAAAGCCTATCTGCACGACGATCAATTCTTCCCCGGCTGGACCGTCGTCGTCTTCAAACGCCACGCGACAGAGATGTTTCATCTAGCTCCCACAGAACGGAATCAGCTGATGGAAGAAGTGAACCTGGTCGCCAAAGTTGTCGCCCAGGTCTATGAGGCCAAAAAGATCAATTACGAACTCCTTGGTAACCAACTCTCCCATATCCACTGGCATGTCATTCCCCGACTGGCCAGCGAGCGGGCCCCGCTCGAACCAGTGTGGCGGGTGCAGCATGAGCCCATACTTCGTTCAGCGCCTGAGCTCCGGAGCACGATTCAGCGACTGCAGCAGGCCATTCAGAACGCCCGCTGAACCACGAATCGCAGCTCCCCTCAATGAACCTCACCAGGCCCACCGGCATCGATTCGATGCTATAATACAGCCCATCTTTGACAACGGTTCCGGAGGGTTCAGGTTTCCGATGCGTCGTAGATTGGTGCTCGTAACCCTCTTGCTCTCGTCCTTCATCGCTCGGTTCCCCGATTATTTATCGTTCGCGCAAGTGTCTGAGAACGAGCCGCCCCCAGTGATCGAGTCCCCGCCGCCAGCTTCCGAAATCTCGCCTGCTCCAGTGCCTACGGATGAGCACCGGCTCCCAGAACTCTTGCCACACGAGCGAACGGATGCCGTATTGATGCTGAGTGAGTTGCGCAGCGCAGTCCGTGCGTCGCCGGACAGCGCCGATGACCGGCTGAGGTTGGCACAAGGGCTCTACCGCATCGGTGATTTCGACGCGGCTATCGATGAATGCCGCGTGGCGCTCAAGCTCGAGTCAAACAACGCCAGAGCCTATCTGCAACTCGGTATCACACTGATTGCCAAACAAGATGTGCATGCGGCTGCCGCAGCCTTGCTGGAGGCGATCCAGCTCGATCCTGAATTCACACACGCGCATTACAGCTTGGGCAGCGTCCAATACTCGCTGGGCAATCTC
>VBOM01000181.1 GCA_005877535.1 Nitrospirota bacterium
GGAAGCTCATGATGAAGTCGTGGGCATGGGCCGCACGGCTCGCCTCCACCACCTCTTCCTCAGCCGCCTCCCTGGCTCCATAACGGATATTGTCGAGAATCGTGCCGCCGAACAAGATCGTCTCCTGCGGGACCAGCGCGATTTGCCGATACCAACTGTCCATTGTGACCTGGCGGAGATCTTGCCCGTCGATGGTGATGTGCCCTTCAGTCGGATCGTAGAAGCGGTGGAGCAAGTTCATCACCGTTGTCTTTCCGGCGCCGGTGGGACCGACGATGGCGACTAGTTCGCCTGGTTTGGCTTCAAACGACACATCTGTCAAGACCGGTTGACGTGGATCGTAGGCAAAGCTGACCTGTTCCGCTCGGATGTGTCCCGAGACGGTGGATAGCGACATGGCCGTGGAGGAGTCGCTCACCTCGGAGCGTGTGTCCAGAATTTCGAACACCCGTTGGGTGGCACCCTGCGCTTCCCTGATCTGCGCGAACACGCGGGCAGCGGAACTGAAGGGACCGATCATAATTCCGGCAAAAAGGACGAATGCAAAGAGATCGCCCGGCGACACGCTCCCGTCGATGACCTGGCGTCCCCCATACCACAACACGGCCGCTGCGGCGGAAAAGGTGAGGAGGCTAATGACAGGAATAAACACCGCCATGGTGCCGGCCCGTCGCATCGCCAATGTCAAGGTCTGTTCGACTTGCGCGGCAAACCTGGTCTCTTCACGGTGTGATTGGACGAAGGACTTCACGATACGGATGCCGGAAATCACTTCCTCAATCAGAGTACTCAAGGCAGCGGTTTGATCTTGAATCGATGTTGAGAGGGATTTCAGCCTTCGTCCGAAGAACTTGGCTACGAGGACGAGCAAAGGGAGCAGAATCAGGATCAAGAGGCAGAGCCGCCAATTCATCGTCAGCAAGAACGTGATCCCTCCGACGAAGGTCACGAGCTGTTTCACACTGTCGAGGGGCGTTTCGGTGACGACCGACTGGATCACCGTCACATCGTTCATGAGCCGTGAGAGGAGTTCGCCGGTTCGCCGTCGGGCAAAGAAGCTCACTGATAAGGTCTGCAAATGAGCAAAGAGATGCTGGCGGAAGTCGGCGACGATGCGCTGCGAAATCCATGCAGTTAGATAGCTATGGCCCATCGAACAGAGCCCTTGCAGGACGACGAGTCCGAGAAAGACGGCGATCAAGTCCGTCATTCTGGACTGGTCGTGCTGCACGGTTATGATGTCCCACAGGGTGCCGGCCAACCGTAGCAGGGCCAGATTGATGGCGGCGACACCCATGACCAGCAGGCCTGCCAGCACCATGCGGGACAGGTAGGGCTTCAGGAACGGGAAAAATCGTGAGAAGGTGGACATGATGAGAGGCGATCTTAGAGGAGGTGGCTAGAGAAAACCAAGAAAGAACGGCAGAGAGGGAGACGCACGCTGGAAACGTTGTCGATAGCTACAGCTGCGCGATGGATTCGATCAGGTTCTTGTTTATGGCCACGAAATCCGAGCGATCCTTATTATCGACCACCACGTCGGTGAGGCTGATGAAGAGACGTTGTTCTTCGTTGATCGCATCGGACACACGATTCCGCATGGGAGGAATGAGAAAGTCGCCAACGTAGATGCAGTTCACAGTCCGGACGCGGATGCGAACCTTCTTGCCTTCGGGCACGGACCCCTCCTTCCCCTTCTCGGGTGGGCCTAGCTTTTACGACGTTCAAACTTTTGACGCCGGCGCAGCTTCTTGTACTTGTGCTTGCGCATTTTCTTACGGCGTTTTTTCAGCACACTGGACATGCGTTCTCTCTCCTGCAAGGGGCGGAGTCTAGAAGTTTTTGCCTCAAATTGCAAGGTCATCAACGGATTAAATTCATCATAGTTGGGCCAGAGCCGTGCGACTGGACTGGGGGACCTGGGATGCAGTGAAGGGTGGCTCACGAGCGCTTGACCTACCTGATACCCGTTCCTATACTGCAACCAGGATGTGCCCGTACAAATACCCACTGTTTCCCGTCTTGGTCCTGCTCGGCTCGATAGCCTTGATCGGTGTCGGCTGCAGTGGCAAAGCGATTCAATATCCTGAAGATCACGAACGGTACCTCCGTATCGATCAGGCGGTGGAATCGCTTCGCCAAGCGTATGTGAAGAAAGATTTGTCAGATCTGGCCTCGCTCATGGTGCCGAATGACCAACTTGAGCGGCTGCGGGAAGAAGCCCAGGGCGATTTCGAGATATTTAGTACCATCACGTTGGACTTCGTGATCGAGCGCATTATGATCGAAGGAGACGACATTGATGTGTTTGTGCATTGGCAAGGGCTGTGGAAAAAAGATGCGGACGATCCGGGTCTCCGTCAGCGAGGTCATACGCGATTGCAATGGGTCGGAACACAGTCGATCCTTTTGCGCGGGGTTCAAGGCGATGCTCCCTTCGGTATGAAAGTTCGGCAGGCCACGATCGATCCCACACGTTCTTCCAATAAGAAGTAATCCATGCCGTCTCGTCGATCTCGTGCTCCAGTGCAGGCCGATTTCTTGGTTATTGGGAGCGGTGTGGCCGGTCTTCGCGCGGCGTTGGAACTGAGCCGTTCTGGCCGTGTCATGGTGCTGACGAAAGGGCATCCGCTTCAGAGCAGTTCGATCCATGCGCAGGGCGGGGTGGCGGTGGCGATGAGTGAAGAAGACGACGTGGCCATCCATTTAACCGACACGCTCAAAGCGGGGCATGGACTCTGTCGGAAAGAAGCGGTGCGGGTCCTCGTCGAAGAGGGACCTGAACGGATTCAAGAATTGATCGGGTGGGGGGCCAAGTTCGACAAAGTCGGTGGCAAGTTCGCGTTCGCTCGGGAGGCCGCCCACAGCCGAAGCCGCATTCTGCGCGCGCGGGGGGATGCGACGGGGAACGAGATGGTAAGAGTGTTGATTGCCGAGGTGAATCGGCAGGAACGTATTCGGCGATTAGATCATCACTTTACCGTGGATCTCGTGGTAGACGCCGGACGTTGCTGCGGGGCCGTTGTGCTGGATGAAGGGTCTGGTCACCAGTTCGTGTTGCCGGCTCGCGCGATCGTGTTGACCACCGGCGGGGCCGGGCAGATCTATGCGCGGACGACCAATCCCCCGAACGCCACCGGCGATGGTATGGCCATGGCACTGCGCGCGGGCGCGGTGCTTCAAGATATGGAGTTCGTGCAATTCCATCCCACTGCACTATATCTGCCGTCGAGTCCGCCGTTCTTACTGTCGGAAGCGATGCGAGGAGAGGGTGCGCAGTTGCGTAATAACAAAGGGGCCCTGTTTATGCAGCGGTACCACCCATTGGGGGCGTTGGCGGCGAGAGACATCGTGTCGCGGGCAATCTTGGCGGAGATGGCGGCGACGAAAGCGCGTCATGTCTATCTTGACGTCACCCACTTGGGGGCAGAGTTCGTGAAGCGGCGATTCCCGACGATTTATGCGACGTGCCTTCGTTATGACATCGATATCACGGAAGAATGGATCCCTGTGTCTCCCAGCGCGCATTATATGATGGGTGGGGTCTGGGCTGATCTGAACGGTGCGACAACGGTTCCAGGTCTCTTTGCCGCCGGGGAGGTGGCTTGTAGCGGTGTGCATGGAGCGAATCGCCTGGCGAGTAATTCTTTGCTCGAAGGATTGGTGTTTGGCGTGCGTGCGGCATTAGCAGCCGTGGCTTTTGCCGACAGGCACGAGTTCTCCCCACTGTCGTCTCAGGAGGCCACACTCCGAGCGGGCCAATTCGGTACATTGGAAGATGCGGAAAAGCTGCGCAGCTCACTTCGGCGAACGATGTGGGGACAGGTCGGCGTCATTCGTTCTGGTGAGTCACTCATCCGGGCCTGTGCGCAACTGTCACGGTGGTCACAACTCGTGACCCAGCCGTTTGCAAGCCGAGCCGCGCTGGAAGTGAAGAACATGGTGCAGGTGGCGCAATGCGTCGCGGAAGCGGCACTGTGGCGAGAGAATAGCGTCGGGGCCCATTACCGGTCAGATTTTCCAGAGGCCAAACGGGCCGGTTGGCAACAACACAGTCGCCTAGTGAGCGGAGAAGTCGTTAGTGGGAAGACATTTCAGAAATCGCGGGGGTTGCTGTTGTCTCTGCGGGGGCGTATCGGCTAATCGGACGTTCCGTAATGACGCCATCGTGGACAAGGAACGTGCGGTAGTATCGGAGAACCTTCCGGACGTATTGCCTGGTTTCATCGAATGGGGGGAGTGCCTGATAGTGGTCAACCGCATTCTCTCCGGCATTGTAGGCCGCCAGGGCCAAGGGTAAGTTCCCATGGAAGCGGTCGAGCAGTTGGCGTAAGTATTTCGTTCCTCCGCCCACATTATCATCCGGATCATACATATCCCGCACATCCAAACGCACGGCGGTCTGTGGCATCAGTTGCATGAGGCCGATAGCGCCGGCGCGAGAAACCGCTTGTGGATCAAAGTCCGATTCAGCTTTGATGACGGCTCGGATCAACGCGGGGTGGAGCTGGTGCTGCGAAGAGTGCCGGCGAATGACTGGTTCGAGTTCTCGCTCGGACAAGGTGACATGGAGTCGGCTGGACTCGACCTCAATTTTTCGATAGCGCGAGTCTGACGGGACATTGGTGAGGGAGATCGAGCCGTCGCGCCCGACGAACTGATAAAGTTCTGCCTTGGTTGTTGGTACGGAAAAGGACAGCGAGCCGATTCCCGCGATCACCGTCGTGGTGAGTCCAATGGCTGCGTGCCGCCGAAGGGTCGTGATTATTAAAGAAAAGGTGTTGTGCATGGTTGAAACGATACCAGGCTCCCAGTGGGTGTCAAGAAAATGCATGTCTTGTGCCTGGATGCCTGTAATAAAATAGTAAGGGAAAACAACAGGGTTTGTGGGAGTATGGAACGGCTAGGGTTCTAGAAAACGCGTTCGGTTGGCCATAAATAGTCTGTGGAGTTGCTGGGTAAGAAGTCCAGGTGACCCATTCCCCACCGGATGTCCGTCCACCACGGTGACCGGCATCACTCCCATACTTGTGTTGGTGAGAAAACACTCGTCTGCTTTATGAATTGCCTCGATCCCGAAATGTCCTTCTTCAACCGGGATCTGTGCCTCTTGCGCGAGGCTGAGCACGATGTCGCGCGTGATCCCGTCCAGCAGGCCGCATGCAAGTGCCGGGGTGCAGAGCTGGCCTGCTCGGACAAAAAAGAGATTGCTGACGGTGCATTCCGTCAGATGCGACTCCCAATTGAGCAGGATGCTGTCGAAGGCACCTGCAGCGATCGCTTCCCGTTTGGCCAGGATGTTGTTCAAAAAGTTGGTGGCCTTGATCTGGGGCGAGAGCGCGCTGGGCAGGTTCCGTCTGGTTCGGGCGACGATCAGGTTCACACCGATACGGTATTGTTCAGGTGGGGGAGGGTGAAGCGGTTTGGTCATGATCACCACGGTGGGGGTTGGGCACAGGTCCGGATCGAGACCGATGTCGCCGGCTCCTCGGGAGATGGTGATGCGAAGGTACGCGTCGGTGCGTTCGTGTCCGACGTCATTCCTTGTCATGGCTTCGTGGAGGAGTGCCGGCCACCTGTGCTCGAGAATTGGGATAGCCAGGCCGATCGCGTCTGCAGACCGTCGAAGCCGAGCAAGATGCAGGTCCCGCATAAATATTCGGCTCCCGTAGGAGCGAATCGTTTCATAGACGCCATCGCCATAGAGAAAACCATGATCGAAGACGGAGACAACGGCCTCCTCTTCTTTTACGAACCGATCATTGAGATAAATCCACATCGTCACGTCTGTTGCAGTGCGCTGAAGAAGGCCTGGGCCTTCTGGAGCGTTTCCTCGTATTCCTTGGCCGGATCTGAGTCGGCGACAATCCCGGCACCGACTTGCAAGTAGCCCTTTCCCCCACACCATACCAAAGTTCGAATCACGATATTGAGATCGAGGTCGCCGTTCCAGCCGATGTACCCAAATGATCCGGTGTAGGGGCCACGGCGTACCGGCTCCAACTCCTCAATAATTTCCATGCACCGGATTTTTGGCACCCCCGTGATGGTGCCTCCAGGAAATAGCGACTGAATCAGATCGAAGGGCGTGGCGTCAGGCTTCAAGGCGCCGCTGATATTGGACACGATATGGCTGACGTGGGAGTACTGCTCAATCGCCATGAATTCATCGACCTGCACGCTGCCGAACCGGCAGACGCGGCCCAAGTCGTTCCGTTCGAGATCGACGAGCATAAGGTGTTCCGCCCGCTCCTTTTCACTCGAGAGTAATTCGCCGATGAGGCGATGATCGTCAGGAGCGTCGAGCCCGCGCGGTCTTGTTCCAGCCATCGGGCGCGTGTCCGCCTGCCGGTCGTGGAGGCGGACTAGCCGTTCGGGCGAGGAGCTGATCAACGTGACATCGTCGAAGTGTATGAGCCCTGAGAAAGGCGAGGGATTAACGGCTTGGAGACGTCGATAGAGTTCCTGCTCGTAGGATGATCGATCCGCGCCATCGTTATAGGCGCTGGGAGGTTGGAGAGTGAATCGATGCGACAGGTTGGCTTGGTAGATGTGTCCTGCCGCAATGTATTCCTGGCAGCGCCGGACTCGATCGAGGTAGGCATCCCGCGTTTGGTTGGGATGAAAGGCCATCTGATCGAGGGAGGGAGGATTCTTGAGGGGAGCGGGCCTTCCGCTCAACTTGGCTTCACACTCGGTCAGCCGGTCTAAACCCTCGCGATAGAGTTTCTCTCGTGGCTCTTCCAAAAATCGTTCCATGGGCGGACAAAAAATAATCCGCAGAAGATCGGTTCGATGATCGACGACGGTGATGATGTCATACAGCTTTCGACGAGCACTCGTGTCCTTTGTGGGTGCGAAGGGAGGCCCGTCCATATCGCTCAGTCAGCACCGAGAAGGGGCTACTCCCTAGAAAGGAATAGCAGGCTCCGCCGTCTGCCCCCTTTCCGCTGTCAAGTAGGAACGATGGCAGAGAGGGAGACGCTATCAGGCGGTACAACTCAAATGGTGTCTTCCCTTGGCCGTCCATCGTGAGGACCAGGGGCTGTGGAGGACCGTCCAGGAACGATGGTTGGGAGAAACGAGTCATGGGTGAATGTGTATTGTTCTGCACATATGCGCACTCACTATACCCCACTGTTTCGCCTGTGTCACAGCGCATAGTCGGCTTGACAAATTTAGGATGATTCTGCTTGAATTGCGCGCCCGCCATCGGCAGAGTCCTTGCGTTAAAGGCTGCATTGCACTCTCCTCCGTGGGTACGACATGCCCCCTTCACAAGATCCATTGTACGCGGGGCTCGGCCAAGCGGTTCGGATCGGAACCGAAATGCTTGCTGCGCTGATTGTCGGAGGAGGGGTGGGTTGGTTGTGTGACACTTACCTCTTCGGCTCCACTCCCTGGGGGATGGTCGGAGGTCTTGTGTTGGGCGTCGTGGCCGGGATCAGGAATGCATACCGGTCGGCGCAGCGGTGGCCAAAGACATAACGCGATTCAATAGAAAGTACGAAAGCGCCATGGAAGAAAGTCCGCTTCATCCGTTCGAACTTCACAATTGGGTACCGATTTCACTCGGTGGATTGGATATTTCCATTAATAAAGCCGTTGTCATCATGTGGGTTGTCGTCTCCCTGGTGGCGGTGCTCATGGTGGTGGCAGGATCGGCACGCAAGCTGGTGCCCGGCAAGTTGCAGAACATGGCGGAGATAATGGTGGATTTCATTCGCGGCATCATCATGGATACGATGGGCAAAGGGGGGATGCGATTTTTCCCGCTCATCGCCACCCTGTTTCTCTTTATTCTCTTCTGTAATCTTATCGGGTTGATCCCCGGCAGCTACACCGTGACGAGCCAGATTGTCGTGACGGCCGTGTTCGCCTGCCTGGTGTACGGACTCAGCCTAGTCATGGGATTTTTGTTACACGGGGTGAAGTTCCTGGGCATTCTAGTTCCGCCCGGTACGCCCGCGTGGCTACTGCCATTGATGGTACCGATCGAATTGATCAGTCAATTGGCACGGCCCATTTCATTGGCCGTTCGATTATTTGCCAATATGACGGCGGGCCACGTGATTCTCGGGGTCCTGTTTGGCTTGTCGATCAGCGGCGGATTGTTGATCGGGTGGTTGCCCTTCGCATTCACGGTCGCGATGAATGGATTGGAAGTCGGTATCGCCTTCATTCAAGCCTATATTTTTACCGTGTTGACCTGCGTCTATTTGGGGGACGCATTCAATTTGCACGGCCATGATGAGCACGTACACTAGCGCGTGTGAGTTCAGACAAAGGAGGAGTAGGTCACAATGGATTCAGCAGCATCAGCATTGTTGGGTATGGGGTTAGCGGCGGCAGGGTTTGCCGGAGCAGGTGTGGGGATCGGTTACATCTTCGGGAAGATGATTGAGGCGGTGGCTCGCCAGC
>VBOM01000182.1 GCA_005877535.1 Nitrospirota bacterium
ATGTAGCGCTGCCCTTGCTGGTGCAAGGAATTTCTTCTGCCGACATTCGTCGGAAAGTCACGGAGGCGTTACGGGCAGTCGGTGTCGAGCACAAGCGGGATCAGCTTCCTGCGGGTCTCTCGACAGGAGAGCAGCAGCGGGTCTGCATTGCGCGTGCGATTGTAAACGGTCCGGTTGTCTTGTTGGCGGATGAGCCGACAGGAAATTTAGACCCTGCCTTGACGTCCGAGATTATCGAATTGTTTAAACTCATTAACGCACGCGGCACAACCGTCGTGGTGGCGACGCATGATCCTTTGGTCATGGCGCAGGTGAATCGGCGGGTGCTCACATTGGCACAGGGCCGGTTGCTGCCGGAACAGCGGGTGATGGTGTGAGGACGCTCTCGTATCTTCTCAGAGAGTCCTGGGTCAATATGCGGACCAACCGGACGACGACGATGGTCGCCATCTTGACCACGGCCTTTACATTGGCCTGTGTCGGCATCTTCTTGCTGCTCTTTGTCAATCTACGTGCGGCAGCCGAATGGCTCCAGGAGGATATCAAGATCATGGTGTACCTTGATGAGCGGCTTGCCTCCGATTCGGTCGTTGAAGTAGAGCAGCTTTTGCGGGGCGATCGTGCCGTCGCCTCACTGCTGTTTATCTCGAAAGAGCAGGCGCTGGGAGAGTTCAAGGCGCAATTCCCGTCAGAGTCTCACTTGCTTGAGGGGCTGGGCCAGAATCCCTTACCGGCCTCCTTCGTAGTGGCACTCAGCCCGTCGTTCCGTTCCCCGGACTCGGTCAAGCGATGGGCGGAACGGGTCAGGCAAGTCGCCGGTGTCTCCAAGGTTGACTATAACCAAGATTGGATCGATGCCTTAGCGACGGTGATTCGATCGATTGAGTTGGTCGCTATCGGCATCGGCGTCATTCTTTCGGCAGCTGCCGTCACCATTATTGCCAATACCATTCGCCTCACACTGTTCGCCCGACGGGATGAGATTGCCATTTTGCGTCTCATCGGAGCCACGACCAGCTTTATTCGTATTCCATATCTTCTGGAGGGCCCGGTGCTTGGCGCCTTGGGCAGCACACTCTCGCTGGTCATGCTCAAGTTCATGTACGAATTATTTCGGCAGCAAATGCGAACGACGGGGCGATTTGCCGGGCTCGATAACCTCATGGCATTCTTTCCCCCGTCAGTCTGTCTTGCCCTGGTTGCGGTGGGGATGGGGCTCGGATTTGCAGGCAGCTTCGTGTCGATACGGCGGTTCGGCGAGGCCAAGGCATGAGGTGTGGGACGGGGCTCAGAGTCGGAGTCATGATCTGGGGACTGCTGGTTCTTTCCTGGTCAACGGTTGCGGTGGCCGATCCGATTACCGACAAGATTGAGAAAGAACGCAAGGCCCTGGGCCAACTCAAAGATCAGATCGAAGAGACACGCAAGCAGGCCGATGAAGCAGGGAAAAAGCGAGAGTCTCTCTTGCAGGGGATTCAGACACTCGATGAGCGGGTGTTGCACTATCGACAAGCGCATCAGGAGATTAGCCGAAAATTGCGGCGGAAAGACCAAGAGATAGAGATAATCAATACACAACTAGCCGGGTTGCGTGTTAGTGTACGAGAACGTCAGGACGCCATTCTGGCTCGATTGCGGGTTCAGTACATGGAGGGCCGTTTTGGATATTGGAAAACCTTGCTTGCCTCGGACTCGTATGGTGATTTCCAGCGCCGGCTCCAATATCTCTCGGCCGTATCAGAACGGGATTATACCCTCATGGGTACGTTCCGATCTGATATGACCCGTATGGAGCAGGCGGAACGGCTGCGGGAGGAAGCACGGGTCGGGATGTTGTCGTACAAGCAAAGTACCGAAAAGCAATTGGCTGAGATGAAGTCGGTCAAGAAAGAAAAAAAGGTCTATCTCACCAAGATCACTCATGAAAAAGAGTCCTACGAACATGCTCTCCAAGAATTAGAACGATCCGCGTCGCGCGTCGACAGTCTGTTGCGCGAATTGGAGCAGCGCCGTCGCGCAGCCACGGTCCGACCTCCGACCGGGGGGATCGCACCTCGTGGGGTGAAGGGTGCACTGCCATGGCCTGCTGACGGCAGTATTATCTCCTTCTTCGGCCGTCAGAAACATCCGACCTTCAATACCTATGTGCAGCGCAGAGGCATCGAAATCAAGACGGTCGAAGGGAGCGCCATCCACGCTGTAATGCCGGGGTCCGTCGTCTATGCAGACTGGTTGAAAGGATACGGACTCGTTATAATCCTTGATCATGAGAATGGGTTCTTTTCGCTCTATGCCCATGCCTCGAAGATACTTGCAACAGTGGGAGCGCAGGTGGGAGCTGGGCAAGCGATCGGCGAAACAGGCGACACAGGCATGACGGGTGAAAATACTCTATACTTTGAGCTACGTCAGGGAGCAGAGCCGCTTGATCCTCTCCAATGGTTGGCGAGGCGGTAGGGAACGGGAAGAGGAAAGGACGTTAATTATGGAACAATATCGCCAACGACGATTCTGGATGCTAGGGCCGATGGTGGTGGTGGCGTTGGTCTTGGGCGTGCTGCTCGGCAAGGGGTGGGAGCGGACTGGGCATGCCACGGAAACCTATGAAGAGTTGAAGACGTTCTCCGAGGTGTTGACCCAAGTTCAGAAGAGTTACGTCGACGAAACGAAAGTGAAGGACCTCGTCCAGGGGGCCATTCGTGGGATGCTCTCAACCCTCGATCCGCATTCGGCCTACATGACGCCGGATATGTATAAGGAAATGCAGGTTGAAACGAAGGGTGAATTTGGAGGCGTGGGCATCCAAATCGGGGTGAAGGAGAACCGTTTGGCAGTGATCGCTCCCATCGAAGGTACGCCGGCCTACCGAGCCGGGATCAAGTCAGGTGATTTCATTACCAAGGTGAACGACGAGTCGACCAAAGACCTTACGTTAATGGATGCGGTGCAGAAGATGCGTGGCCCCAAGGGCTCAAAGATCAATCTGACGATTCAGCGGGATGGGACTTCCGATCCGCTCCAATTTACACTAGTTCGCGATACCATTAAGATTGAGAGCGTGAAGTCGAAGGTGTTGGACAATATCGGGTACGTTCGGCTGACGCAATTCCAAGAATCGACGGGGCGAGATCTTAGCAAGGTGCTCAAACAGTTTAAAGACCAGAAGCTCCAATCGACGATCCTCGACCTCCGCAACAATCCTGGCGGACTGCTGACCTCAGCCGTTGAGGTCTCCGAGCAGTTTCTCCCCGGCGGCAAGTTGGTGGTCTACACGAAAGGACGTGAAAGCAAGAAGGACGAGTGGATCGCCAAGGGGAAAGATCAGATGGACGATTCGCCTATGATCATTCTAGTCAATGAAGGATCGGCAAGTGCGTCTGAGAT
Source organism: Nitrospirota bacterium (assembly GCA_005877535.1). GTDB lineage: Bacteria > Nitrospirota > Nitrospiria > Nitrospirales > Nitrospiraceae > Palsa-1315. The sequence goes on from VBOM01000182.1 coordinate 3,385, forward strand.
CGTGGCAGGTGCACTGCAAGATTACGGACGGGCGGTGATTGTCGGTACGACCTCGTTCGGCAAGGGATCGGTGCAAACGATTCTCCCGCTGGGGGATGGGTCCGGGCTCCGCCTCACGACGGCAAAGTACTATACACCGAAAGGGCGCTCGATCCAATCAACCGGTATTACGCCCGATATTGTCGTGAAACCCCAACCACCGACCACTGTCGCCAAGGCAGGCGAGACGAAGCCCGGTGAAAGGGAAGGGGAGCCGAAGCAGGTCAAGCCCACAGTCGTGCCGGGAAAAGATCAACCGGCTCAGAGTGGGAATGGGAAAGGACAGGAAGAGGGCACTCCGAAGAACGGCACCATGCCTCAGGTTCCTTCCGTTGAAGTCTCCGGCGATCCTTCGCTTGAGCAGGATGTCCAACTCCAAAAGGCCGTCGAGATGCTGAAGACCTGGAAGATCTTTAAGGAGCTTCCTCGCGCTTCCTGATGGGAGGCTGCCGTTGTGAGGCGGCGATTGCCTCCAGCAGCCGTTCTTCCGAACCTGAGAACCCTGGTACTGTGCGCAGCAGATGCGTTCGCACCAGCTGTTCCAGATCCGTCAAGGTGGTAATGCAGAGGCGGGTGTAGAGGTAGGCCACGAGCGATTCCGACAGTCCAGGGAGGCGAGCCCAGGCCTTCACCGCTTCCGGGAGTGGCGTGTTTAAGGCTTCATAAGCCTGGATGGTTCCAGTTCTGAGAAATTCTTCAATCTTATCTGCCAGGTCCCGGCCGACTCCATCAATTTCTTCCAGCGCCTGCCGTGAAGCGACGTCTGCAATGTCTTCCTCCAACGTTTCGATGGAATCCGCTGCCTTCCGATAGGCTCTGACCCGGTAGGGGTTCGCCCGCTGGGCAGCTAGTCGTTCCGCGATCGACCGAAAAATGGTTGCGACTTGCCGGTTGTATTGAGGGGGAGACATCATAGGCCGTGGTGGCTTTATTCTGACGTGGTCATGGATATGGAGGCAAGGGGATAGCCTAGGGCTTATTGACAACCAGATTTCTTGTCCCCTAGGATGATGAACGATGGCGGAGACGATTCAGATTCAGGTGAACGGCGAACAGCGAGGCTGTCGAGCTGATGCCACCGTGGGGGATTTGCTGCGTGAACTCGCCATCAAGACCGAGCGCGTGGCGGTTGAGCTGAATTTGGAAATCATGGATCGCAAGGACTTCGATCACCGAAGTTTGAAACAGGGGGATCGAGTGGAGATATTGAGCTTCATCGGCGGCGGTGCGCCAGTGGATGTTCAGGGCAAAGGGAGGGGTTTCGTCCATGCAGAATGATCGGTTGATCATTGCCGGTCGTGAGTTTACGTCTCGGCTGTTTGTTGGAACCGGGAAGTATAAGGATTTTGCCGAAACCAAGAAAGCCATTGAGGCGTCGGGAGCCGATGTGGTGACAGTGGCGGTGCGGCGCGTCAATATTACCGATCGCTCCAAAGAGAACCTTCTCGATTATCTCGACCCGAAGAAGTACACCATTCTTCCCAACACCGCTGGCTGTTACAACGTGGAAGATGCCCTGCGCTATGCCCGCTTGGCCAGGGCTGCCGGCGTATCCGATTTGATCAAGCTGGAAGTGCTCGGTGACGAGAGGACCCTCTTCCCCGATACGGTCGGACTACTCGAAGCGGCGAAGATTCTCGTCAAAGAAGGCTTTATCGTGCTGCCCTATACGAACGACGATCCCATCGTGGCCCAGAAGCTCGTCGATATCGGGTGCCCCGCCGTCATGCCGTTGGCGGCGCCGATTGGGTCGGGACTTGGTATCCGCAATCCGTATAACTTAAAAATCATCATGGAAATGATCAAGGTGCCGATTATTGTCGATGCCGGCGTCGGGACTGCGTCTGATGCCGCCTTTGCGATGGAATTAGGAGCAGACGCTGTACTCATGAACACGGCCATCGCCGGGGCTCAAGATCCCATTACCATGGCCGAGGCAATGAAATTTGCGGTGTATGCCGGTCGGCTTGCGTATAAGGCCGGACGGATCCCGAGAAAATTGTATGCCACAGCCAGTAGTCCCATCGAGGGCATGCTCTGAGTGATGACTTTCCGCCGACCGTTTTCTTATGCCACAGCTTGAGTCCAGGCTGTTCGTCGTGACGGATCGCCATCAGACCAACGGGCGTCCGTTGGTTCCCCTTCTGCAGCGGGTTCTCACCGTTGGGGCCCCTGCAATTCAACTCCGTGAGCGTGATCTCCCAGCCAAGGAACTCGTGACCCTTGCGCGTGAGGTGCAGGCCGTGATGGCCTCGCGCAGGTCCCAACTCCTCATCAATGACCGGGTCGATGTCGCATTGGCACTGGAAGGAGTCGGCGTCCATTTACGCAGCGATAGTTTGTCTGTTTCAGTCGCACGGCAGTTGCTGGGGGCAGAGCGTCTCCTGGGTATTTCCGTACATGCGGTAGAAGAAGCGGTGCGGGTGGAATCGCAGGGGGTAGACTACATCGTCCTTGGCCCTATCTACGAGACGCCAACTAAACAGATGTTCGGTCCGCCGCTCGGCATTCAAACTCTTGAGAAGGCTTGTCGATCGGTCCGCATCCCGATTATTGGGATTGGCGGAGTGACGGCGGCGCGTGTGCGTGAGATGCGCTGTGCCGGGGCATTCGGGGTGGCGGTGATTACGGCGGTTCTCGGCGCGGTCAATGTCGAGTCGGCGGCGCGCGAGTTATTCGATGCCGTGACGCTCTTACCGTAATGTGTGTCACGCACAACCATCACGCTGCAGGATGCCGCCGCCCGGTTGACCACCCCAGGAACGGATGATAGAATCCGCGCAGACAAGGACTTCTTGATTCAGTTAGGGGTTTCGCTTTTTTCGAGTGGCGCCATGGACGGCAAGAAAGAAAGTCCGAGTCGATTCCGGTCTCTCCGAGATTCCGTCTCGCACATCACAAAGCGGTTGACTGAAGGAGAAACGGGCGTGGCACAACGCAATGACGAACATGTTCGCGAGGTTGAAAAGCTTCGAGTGCAAATTCAGTCGATGGAAGAAGAAATCCGTCGACTGTATCAGTCCCGCTACCAGCTCGATCAAGCGACCAAACAGAACGAAAGGCTTGTCACCACCCTCCAGGAAGCGAAGGTGCAGATCGAAGCGTTGCGTGCCGAAGTTGAAAAATTGACCGCCCCCCCCTCAGCCTACGCCATTTTTTCCAGTCTCAATCCTGACGGAACTGGAAATGTCTATGTGTCCGGACGGAAGATGAAAGTCAGCGTGCATCCGTCGATCAATGGAAAAGCGATGCGTAAGGGGCAGGAAGTAATCCTGAACGAAGCGTTGAATGTCATTGAGGTCAAGGGCTTCGATATCCAGGGCGAAGTCGTGCGGCTCAAGGATGTGCTGGAAGGTAACCGTGCCCTGGTGACGCTGCATTTCGACGAGGAAAAGGTCGCAGAACTCGGTGACCCGCTGCTGGCCGAACGATTGAGCGTCGGAGACCATCTGCTCTATGATCCTCGCTCCGGCTATGTCGTCGAAAAGTTGCCGAGGTCCGAGGCTGAAGAGTTGGTATTGGAGGAAGTGCCCGATGTCGACTATGAGCACATAGGCGGATTGCAGCACGAGTTGGAGCAAGTCCGGGATGCGGTGGAGTTGCCGTTTCTTCAGCCTGCCCTGTTTTCAGAGT